>JACQVT010000098.1 GCA_016209665.1 Planctomycetota bacterium
CTGCAGGAGCGGGAGTTCGAGCGGGTGGGCAGCAGCGCGACGCGGCGGGTGGACGTGCGGGTGATCGCGACCACCAACCGCAACCTGCGGGATTGGGTGGCCCGCAAGCGGTTCCGCGAGGATCTGTATTTCCGGCTGAGCTTGCTGCCGGTGATGGTGCCGCCGGTGCGCGAACGGCGGGACGACATCGCACTGCTGGTGGACCATTTTCTGTCGCGGGCGGCCACGCGGGCGGGGCGGCCTCGGCTGCGGGTGGGCGAGGGGGCGATGGACCTGCTGATGGATTACGACTGGCCGGGCAACGTCCGCGAGTTGGAGAACCTGTGCGAGCGGGCGTCGGTGCTGGTGATCGACGGCGTGCTGACTCGGGACATGCTGGCCCCGTGGCTCAACGGTATCGAGCGGACGGAGGCGATGGATGGCGTCTTCCGCAAGGGGCATCTGCTGGAGGACATGGAGCGGCATGTGATCGAACGCACGCTGCGAGAGTGCCAGGGACACCGGGTCCGGACGGCGGCGACGCTGGGCATCGGCGTTCGGACGCTGGGCCTGAAGCTCAAGCAGTGGCGCGAGGAGGCGGCGGCGAAGCGGCAGGTGCAACCGGTGGGATGAGGGGGGCGCAGGAATTGCGCGGGGGGCGCGGGATTTGCGCCCGGTTCCGATATTCTGACGTATCGGGCACCTGTGAAGATAGGCAGGATGAGTGGTCCGCGGCTTGCATGGTGGGCGGGCAGATGTTCTTCAACGACGTGGCGAACAGCGGCTCGATCCCGGCGATGGAGGCGATGCTGTCGTTCACGCAGGCGCGGCACAAAATGCTGGCCGAGAACATCGCGAACATCGACACGCCGGGCTACCGGCCGCGGCACCTGGATCCCAAGGCGTTCCAGCACGCTCTGGCGTCGGCGGTCCGCAGGCGTCGAGAAGACGGATTGGGCGAACTGCCGATCGAGTCGACGAGGCAGTTCGAACGGGAGAAGGACGGGTCCATCCGGTTCAAGCCGGTCGAGGAGCCGGCCGAGAACGTGCTGTTCCACGATCAGACGAACGCCAGCGTCGAGAGGCAGATGTCGAAACTGGCCGAAAACGCCATGATGCATCAGACCGTGACGGAACTGCTGGCGGACAAGTACGGCGAGCTGATGAAGGCCATCCGCGGTCAGGCCGTCTGAGAGAGCTGAGAGCTTAACAATGTTCGGATCGTTGGACATCAGTACGTCGGCACTGGTCGCGCAGCGAGCGCGGTTGGATACCATCGCCGGCAACATTGCCAATGCCTATACGACGCGGCGGGCCGATGGGCAGGCGGGGCCTTACCAGCGACGGTTCGTGGTGGTCAGCCCGGGTGACGGCAAGGGCGGGCCGGGTGCCCATGTGGAGCGGGTCATGCAAGACCCGTCTCCGGGCCGTATGTTGTTCGAGCCCGATCACCCGGACGCGATCGGCAGCGGCCGATGGAAGGGATACGTCGAGTATCCCAACGTCGAGCCCATCACGGAGATGACCAACGCGATGATGGCCTCGCGGGCGTACGAGGCGAATATCGCCGCGATGGACGTCACCAAGCGGATGATCGCGAGTTCGCTGCGCCTGCTGGCGTGACGAGCAAGTGACGCGGGATTGACGGGGAGTGTAACTGCGGAGGCACCAGGGCATGGCAGACCCGTTGATGATCAATTCGATCCAGGCGGGGCGAGCGGCGGGACCGGTGAACGGTCCGGAACCCGCGGGGCCGACGACGACGCCCGACGGCAAGTCGTTCAAGGACGCCCTGCTGGACAGTCTGAACGAGGTGAACCGCTTGCAGCAGGAGGCGGCGGACGGCGTCGAGAAGCTCGTCACCGGCCAGACCGACGACCTGGCGAACGTGTTCAGCGCGGTCCGCAAGGCCGACGTGGCGTTCAGCATGCTCATGGAGATGCGGAACAAGATGATCGACGCCTACCACGAGCTGCAGCAAATGCGGGTGTAGGACGCGCCTGCGAAAGGACCCACGCGGCGCGGCGGGTGGGCTTGAAGAGTGCCCCTCCTGACGGAGGCTGACGGAAATGGACTTCCTCAGAAAGCTCGTCTTGCAAACGAAGAGCCACCTGCGGGGCCTGACGGTCTCGCAGCGGCTGGCGATCGGGGCGTGCACGGCGGTGGTGGTGCTGTCGCTTCTCTGGCTGCTGAGCTGGGCGGGCAAGCCGGAGATGGTGCCGCTGTTTGACCAGAGCGTCACCGCCGATGAGCTGGCGGCGATTCGGCAGCAGCTCGACGCGGACGGCGTGAAGTACAGGGTCGCGGGGGACCGCGTCACGGTGCCGGCGGGCGAGGTGACGCGGCTGCAAGCGAAGCTGGCCCAATCGAACGCCCTGCCGCAGGACATCAGCATCACGTTCGAGAAGCTGATCGCGAATTCCAGCCCCTGGTTCAGTCGGGACGAGCAGGACTGGCGGCGGAACGTGGCCCTGGCGAACGAGCTGTCGCTGCGGCTGCGGCAGTTCAGCGGCGTGCGGGACGCCCGGGTGTTCATCGACCGCAGCGCGCGGCGGACGATCGGGCCGTCGCCCATCATGCCGACGGCCAGCGTGCAGGTGACGATGGCGGCGGGGCGCGACCTGGACAACGGCCAGGTCCGGGCGATGGCGTCGTTCGTCAGCCGGGCGGTGGGGGGGCTGGAGATTCACAACGTCCAGGTGACGGACTTCACGTCGGGCCGGACCTACAGCGTGCCCAGGCAGGAGGAGGGGCTGGCCTACGACGACCTCGAGGACCGCCAGAAGAAGGAGAACTATTTTGCCGGGCAGATCCGCGAGCTGCTGGAGAGCATTCCCGGCATCCGGGTGGCGGTCCGGGCGGAGTTGGACCCCCGGGCGACGACGGTCACGGACCTCAAGCACGGCAAGCCTGCGGTGACCAAGGACCGGTCCAAGACGGTGGAGTCGTCGGAGGGCAGACCCGCCGGCGAGCCGGGCCTGGTGCCCAACAGCAGTTCGCCCAACGCGGCGGTGGCGGTGGGCCATCGGTCGGAGGAAAGCGACACGGAGACGGTGTACAGCGCCGCGCAAGACGTCACGAAGACCATCTTCGACACACCGCGTCATCGCCTGGTGAGTCTGTCGGCGTCGATCAACGTGCCGAGGTCGTTCCTGGCCGGCATCTTCAAGCACGCGAACAACGGCAAGGAGCCGACGGACGACGAGTTGGAGGCGGCCGCCACGACCCAGAGTGCCCTGGACAAGATCAAGACCCAGGTGGAGACGTTGATGCCCAAGGCCGAGGAGGCC
>JACQVT010000099.1 GCA_016209665.1 Planctomycetota bacterium
AACGGACACGCAGCCACTTTTGGGCGATTCGGTGGCGACAGATACGGGTTCAAGACCCCACGTTCACTTCACATTCGCTATCAGACTTGAGAATAGGCGCAATAGGGGCACGCTGTAGAATGGGTGTCCATATCCCGGCGGCGTCGCCGGGGAAGGCCATCTGGCAAATCTCGGTGTAGAGCTTATGCACAACGGAAAGCACAGTATGAAGATAGCAATCATCACCGGCGCAGCCAGCCTCGCACTTGCCGCCCCGGTTCAGGCCACCGAGTTCCACGTTGCCGCCACCGGCAGGGACTCCAACACCGGCACGCAGGCTGCGCCGCTCCACACGATTCAACGTGCTGCCGATCTTGCCCAACCGGGCGATGTGATCACTGTGCACGAGGGCGTTTACCGGGAACGCATCACCCCCCCGCGCGGAGGTGAGTCCGACGCCAAACGCATCATTTATCAGGCGGCGCCGGGCGAAAAGGTCGAGATCAAAGGCTCCGAGGTCGTCAAGAATTGGGCGAAGGTTCAGAACGACACCTGGAAAGCGACCTTGCCCAGTTCAGTTTTCGGCGGCTTCAATCCCTATCGCGACCTCATCCACGGCGACTGGTTCAATCCCAAGGGCCGCGACCATCACACGGGCGCCGTCTACCTCAACGGCGAGTGGCTCACCGAGGCGGCCAATCTGGAGGATGTTCTCAAGCCCGTGGGGGATACTCCGCTCTGGTTCGGCCAGGGGGACGATGAGAACACCACGATCTGGGCCCAATTCAAGGGGGTCGACCCCAACGGGCAACTGGTGGAGATCAACGCTCGTCGAACCGTGTTCTACCCGGACTCACCGGGCAGGAACTACATCACCGTGCGCGGCTTCGCCATGCGCCACGCGGCCACCCCGTGGGCGCCGCCCACCGCCGAACAGATCGGGTTGATCGGCACTCACTGGAGCAAAGGGTGGATCATCGAAGACAATTGTGTAAGCCACTCGATCTGCTCCGGCATCGCGCTGGGAAAGTACGGCGACCAATGGGACAACACGTCGGCCAATACCGCCGAGGGCTACGTCAAGACCATCGAGCGGGCCCTGGAGAACGGCTGGAACAAAGAGACGGTCGGCCACCACATCGTCCGCAACAACACCATCTCCCATTGCGAGCAGGCGGGCATCGTCGGCAGCCTGGGGCCCGTTTTCAGCGTGGTCAGCGGCAATGTCATCCATGATATTCACGTGCGAAAACTGTTTTCGGGCGCGGAGATGGCGGGCATCAAGTTCCATGCCGCCATCGATGTCGAGATCAGCCGAAATCACATCTATCGGACCTGCCGGGGACTCTGGCTGGACTGGATGGCGCAAGGAACCCGTGTGTCCGCAAACCTCTTCCACGACAATCAGGGCGAGGACCTGTTCGTCGAAGTCGATCACGGGCCGTTCCTCGTGGACAACAACATCTTTCTTTCCCCGACGACGCTGCTCGACATGTCGGAAGGGGGCGCTTACGCACACAACCTGATCGCGGGGCGCATCGTGCCTCGGCCCGAGTTGAGGCGTTCGACTCCTTTCCACAAGCCGCACTCCACCGAGGTTGCGGGGCTCCGGAATATCGTAGGCGGCGACGACCGTTTCTATAACAACCTCTTCGTGGGATTCGACGGTCTGGCCGGATATGATACCGCGCGCCTGCCCATGTGGATGGACGGCAATGTGTTCCTCAAAGGCGCCAAGCCCTCCAAACATGAGACCAATCCGCTCGTCAAGCCGCAGTTCGATCCGGCCCTCAAGCTGGCGGAGAAAGCCGACGGCTTTTTCCTCGAACTCACGCCCGGGACCCTCTCGACCGCCGGACGATCGCGCAAACTGGTCACCACTGAACTGCTCGGCAAGGCAGCCATTCCGAACTTGCCCTACGAACAACCAGATGGAACGCCCATTCGCGTGAACACCGACTATTCCGGCAAGCGACGGGGCGAATCAGATCCAATGCCCGGGCCGTTTGAGGCTGTCGGCGAGGGAATGCTGAGGGTCAAGGTCTGGTGATCGACCGAACGAACCGAAGACGCCCCGGCACCGCCGCGCCCTATCTCTCTGTGTGCACGCGGCTTACATCTGCCATCCTCCCGGCCGGGTCCCCCACCGGGTCGAAAGCGGAACCAATTCCAACCGCTCGCCAGCGCGGTCATCCTTCCTCATCCACCATCATCCCTCCTCTTCATCCTTCATCCCGTGCCCGCCTCAGCCCCATGCCGCCGCCTCCGCCGCTGGCCCGTGGCAGAGTTGCCCGTGCCCGGGAAAACTGTCCGACGCGCCGCTTTTGACTCTGTGCTCACGCCGGCCATAATAGAACGATCGAACGCAGGAGTTTTCGCGAGACCAGCCATCCATGCCCAGTTTCTTCGCCCGGAAATACATGCGCGACAAGGCACCCCCGACCGAGAGGCGCGTCGGTGTGTTCGTCCTGGTGCTGCTCGGCTTCATCATCGCGGTCTTCCTGCTGACCGGCGGGCTGCTGAAGGACTTCGTCAACGCCCATCCCGCGCTAGTGAAGGCCAAGAGCTTCTTCGGCATCTCCGAGAACCCCTTGTTCACGGCCGCCCCCGAGAACATGCCGCAGCCCCCCCCGCCACACGAGATTCGCGTCGCCCAGACGCTCCTGCCGTCGTCGCTGGGGCAGACCCAACTCGCGGGCAACGACTTGCGAGCGCTCCCGCTGCGGTCCGACGCCGACGCCCAGGCTGCCCGCGACGCCGGCGTCGACGCCGATTTCCTCGCCGCCGTTCGGACCGCAGGCGCGCGATGGGTCTACACCCGTGCCTACGCCGCCGGCCAGTCGCCGGGGATATCCGTCGACGTCGCTGATCTGGGCGATCCCGCCCGCGCCGCTGCGGCCTGCAAGTCGCGCACGCCGTCGGCCGGCCGTCCGCTGACCGTGGGCCGTGCCGGCTGGCTGATCGACTCCGGCAGACTCGCCGGCTTTTGGTCCGGGCGCTATTACACCGAGATTCGCGGAGATGCCGCCAGCGCGATACCCGCGGAGACCGCCGCCCGCAGTCTCGCCAGTCTCCAGTTGAATTACGGTGTCACCCCCGCGCTCCCGCCCGCGCCGGCCGCCGTGGCCAAGACCGACCAAACGCCGCCCGCCGCCAAGGCCGCCGGGGTCGCCCGCTTCGCCGAGCCGCCCGGCGGCAAGATCCTCGGCCCCACCAAGATCGAGCGCTACGCCGAGAACCTCTACGAGAAGATCGACGGCAAGGAATCCGCCTTCCGCGCGTTCTTCGTCGTGGACCTTAAGTTCGGCCAATACACCGAGCCCGACCGGCGGCAAAGCTACGACGTATACATCTACGACATGGCCGCCCCCGCCAACGCCCTGGGCATCTACATGAGCGAGCGCGTCGCGACCGCCCCCGCCCTGGCCATCGGCCGCGACGGCTACGCCTCCGGCACCAGCATCTTCTTCTGGAAAGGCCCCTATTACGTCAATGTCCTCGGTCCGCCCGACGGCGGCGACGCCACCCTCGATGTCTCGAAACAGATCGCCCATGCCGTTGCCGAGACAATCGCGGATGACGCCCAGCCTTTCTGGGCCGACAAGGCCCTGCCGTCCGAGGATCGAGTCCCCAACTCGTTCTCCTACCAAGCCATCAACGCCCTCGGCTACGGGTTCCTCCAGCGGATGTGGTCCGCGAGCTACGACATGGGCGGCAAGCGGCTGAACGTGTATCTGACCAAGGCCGCCGATGCCGATATGGCCAAAGCCACCTTCAAACGGTTCGCCAACTCGGTGGCGCGCTATGATAAGGTGCTGTCCCGCGAGGCGCCGGCCGGCGGCGAACTCATCCTGACCGAGTCGCCGATGCCGAATCGGCCCTCGAAGTTCGGGGCGGCATTCCGTAAGGGACCCTACTTCGGCGGCGTGGCGGACTGCCCCGATCGCGAGTTCGTCGCCCAGCACGTGCGGGCGTTGTTCGATCGGCTGTCGGCCACCGACGCCGGCGACCCCGCGGCCGCAACCGTGGTCCCCGTGAAGACCGAATCGTCCCACGACGCCGACTCGGACCAGTCCGCGCCTACCGAAGGCCAGCCCGAGTCCACCGAGGGCAACGAAAGTGGCTACTGATAACCCCACGCCCACAAACAACCCGTCAAAGCCCGGAGCGCAAGCGACGGGTAGCGCCGATCACGGTGCGCCCCCGATCTCCGCATCCCCGCGTCCCCGCGTCTCCGCGTCTCTTCCTCCGTCCCCCGGACCCCGCTCCGTCTCCCGCCGCGACCTGCTCATCCGCGGCGGTTCGACCGTCGCGGTGGCCGGTCTCGCCGCCGCCGGGGCGTATGTTCTGCACGACCCCAAGGGCGACGCCGGCCTCCAGCCGCCGCCGCCCATTCGCCTGAGGAACTACTTCGAGAAGATCAAGCCCGACTATCCCGCGTCGGCCCCCCGCATCTCCGCCGCCTTCGGCGACATGACGCGGATCGAAGACATGGTCCGCCGTGCGGTCCTGGGCCTCGACCCGCAACTCGGCATGAAGCGCTTCATCGCCAAGGGCGACGTGGTCTGCATCAAGCCCAACGTCGGCTTCGACCGCGGCCCCGAACTCGGCGCCACCACCAACCCCGACGTTGTGGGCGCCGTCGTCAAGCTGTGTCTGGAGGCCGGCGCCCGCAAGGTAATCGTCGCCGACAACCCGATCGAGAACCCCGCCGCCTGCTTCGCCAAGAGCAAGATCCGCGAGGCGGCCGAGCGGGCCGGTGCCGAGGTCATCATCCACTCCAGCGCCCACGATGCCCCCGTCGAGGTCCGCGCCGGCACGCCCGACGGCACCCGGGGCGAGGCCCTGGGCACCTGGCCCATCT
>JACQVT010000103.1 GCA_016209665.1 Planctomycetota bacterium
CGACGTGAAGCCCGGCGACACCTTCGCCAGCTTCGTCGTTCCGTTGCACAAGGGTCCGGCCAAGGCCCAAACGTGGTTCTACGACGCCGACGGCAAGGAGCTGTGCGGGGCCTACTACGTGTACGTGCAGCGCAAGTAGTCAGCCTATCACGAAACGCCTCCGCTCTGATCGATCCGATGCAGAAGCTCCTCACTGAATCCGACCGGGTGGTGGCCCTCCAGCGGCTGCTGTTCGAGTGGTACACACTCGAGAATCTCGCCCCCGACCTGTAACTGGAATGCCCGCCTCCGTATAGTAGAAGTGGATTGCGCCCAGGAAGGCCGGTTCCGGCTACGCCGCGGCCGGTCCGTGAGATGACCGCCGTTGCCGAAGAGCCGAGGTGAACAGATGTCGCTTCAGGAAACGCTCAGTGCACAATCGCCGCCCTTGCGTATGGATGACGACGGTGTCGTGCGGGTGGCGGGAACTCGGGTCACGCTGGACACATTGGTGGGGGCTTACGAAAGCGGCGCGACGCCCGAAGAAATCGTGCAGGCGTACGACTCGCTCAGTCTCGCCGACGTGCACGCCGTCATCAGCCACTATCTTCGTCACCGCGCCGAGGTTGAGGAATACCTCTCGTGTCGGCGGGAGATAACGGCCCAAGTGCGCGAACGGAACGCAAAACGGTTCCCCCAACAGGACGTTCGTCGGCGCCTGCTCGCCCGGCGGAAGGGGAATGGCTGAGCGCGATGCTTCAATTCCTCGCCATCATGGCCGCCTGCGGATCGCCGCCAATGCGGCCAGGGCGAGCAGAGATAGCGTCGTCGGTTCAGGTGTGATGACCACGTCAATCTGCGTCGTATCGTAATGCCAGTTTCCGTTGCCGTAATCCACTCTGAAGTCGATCGTGTCGCCTGGTTGAAGCATGAGCGGCCCGGCGAAGGATTTGCGGCTGGCCGAGCCGGCGCCGAATATCGAGCTGGCGAACAACAGCCCGCCGTTGTGGTAAATCTCGACACGCGTGGTGACCTCGTGGCTGCGGCCTTCGAAGGCCGCGGTGAGGCCGCCGGGGCCGGCCAGGGGGGACGTCCACCGGATCACGCTCCGCTCCCCGTGTTCTCCCGGGTGAAACGTCACGCGGTTCGGCAGCCAGGTTGTGGTCTCGACGGTAATCGGATTGCCCGTGGGGTTGAACATGACGTCGGGTGGGGCGCTGCCGTTATAGTCGGGGAACGGACCGCGCCATTCATTCAGGTTCAGCCCGAAGGCCGCGAATGAAGTTGTATAGGGCGTGAACGTCGTATTGCCCGAGGGCATCCATCCGAAAGACCAGGCTCCGTTCGGGTTTTGCAGGGCCGAGAAGTCGGCCGCCAGGTCGAACGTCGTCTGGGCCGCTGCCGTCCGGCTGCCCGCGGGCATGGCCAGAACTGTCAAGACAACTGCAATCGTGCTCCAGGATTTGTTGGTGGTCGACATGGCTTTCTCCTTTTCCCTTGTTGGGTGAACCGAAGTGTCGTTGGGGACGTGTGTGAAGACCTCACCGCCGCCGAGGCGGTCGAGGCCCGAGCGGCGGGCGATCATCGAGGAGTCGACGGTCTCGATCAACTTCACGTGCATCTGGCGGACCCTCAATGGGAACAGTCCGGATCGGCGGGCAGCGCGCCGGTCAGGCATCGCTGGAAGATGCCGAAGTCGGACTGATCGACGTCGTTGTCGCCGTCGAGATCGGCGGCGATGATGCCTTGGTGATCGGGGACGAGCGTACAGCCGTCGGGCAGGTCGTTCGGATCATACGGGACGACCGGGCCGCTCGCACACGCTGCAAAGATGGTGAGGTCGTCGCTGTCCACGTTGCAGTCACGATCGAGATCGGCCGGCACGGACGGTGGGTCCTGACGGGCCCGGGCCCAGTAGGCGGAAACCTGCCCGCCCGCGGTGGCGAAGTGACCGCCGGCGTACAACGTGTCGTCCAGGGCCACCAGCGCCTCCACGCTTTCATCCGTTCCAGCCCCCAGAGCCGACCAGGTCTGGGTGGCCGGGTCCCAGTAGGCCGTCGAGGCGGCGTCCACGCCGCCGGCGGTGGCGAACCAGCCGGCGACGTACAGTTTGCCGTCGAACGCTGTCAGGGCGTACACATCCTCATCCACACCCGAGCCCAGGGCCGACCACGCGGAGGTCGTCGGATCCCAGCAGGCGATGTTCTTCGCGCTGACTCCGCCCGCGATGGTGAATTCGCCCGCCATGTAGAGCTTCCCGTCCAGCGCCGCCAGGGCGTTCACGGATGGGAGGCTGTAGGTGCTGCCGCTACTCAACGGTCCGCCGACGGGCGACCATGCCTGCCCGATCGGGTCCCAGCAGGCGATCGCCTGTGCGTTCGTTCCGCCGGCGGTGGTGAAGTGGCCCCCCGCATAAAGCTTGCCGTTCAAGACGGCGAGGGCAGTCACACCGTCATCCGTACCGGTGTCCAAGGCCGACCACGTCGCCATAACGGGGTCCCAGCCGGCCACGTTGTTGGCGCTCACGCCGCCGGCGCTCGTGAAGCTGCCTCCCACGTAGAGCTTGTCGTTCAGCGCGGCCAGCGCCGACACTTCGGGGTAGGGGCCGTCAATTCCCGTCCCCAGGGCCGTCCAGCCGGAGGTAACCGGGTTCCAGCAGGCGATGTGGTTGGCGATCACCACGCCGGCATACGTGAACTTGCCGCCGGCGTACACCTTGCCGTTCAGGGCGGTGAGAGCCGACACTTGCGGATAGGTGCCATCGATTCCCACCCACAGGGGCGAGAAGGTCGAGGTCGCCGGATCCCAGGAGGCAACTCTGCTGGCGGATACGCCGCCGACGATTGTGAACCGGCCTCCCGTGTACAACCTGCCGTCCAGCGCGGTCATGGCCAGTGCGGGGCCATCGATGCCCGAGCCCAGGGCCGACCAGCCCGACGCTGCCAAGTCCCAGCAGGCGACACCCGTGGCGTTCAGCTCGCCGGCGGTGGTGAAATCGCTCCCCGCGCACAGCTTGCAGTCGAGAACGGTCAAGGCCACCGCGGAGTAGGCGGTTCCGCCCTCGAGTTCCCCCGCGACGCTCGCCCACGTCGATGTGGCCGGGTCCCAGGACGTGATCGGACCCTGACACGCCACATGGATTGCATAGAGCTTGCCCTCGCCAACCACCAGAGCCCGCACGGGGGTGTCCTCCGATCCTGCCGCGGCCCAGGTCTGCGTCGTGGGGTCCCAGGAGGCGAGATAGTTCGCGGCGTCGCCGCCCGCGGTGGTGAAATCGCCGCCCACGTAGAGCTTGCCGTCCAGGTCGGCCAGCGACCACACGCAGGGGTACTCGACGCCGCCCACGCCCGTGCCCAGGCTGGACCACGTCGACGTGGCTGGGTCCCAGCAGGCGACGAACTTTATGATGAGCACTGGGGCCAGCGTGCTGAATTCGCCCCCCGCGTAGAGCTTGCCGTTCAAGCCGGTCAGGGCATAAACGGTACCGCTGACGCCCGCACCGAGAGCCGACCACGTGGACGTGGCCGGGTCCCAGCGGGCAATCGACGCCGCGCTGACCGGGCCGGCGGTGGTGAAGGAACCTGCCACATAGAGCTTGCCGTCCAACGCCGTCAGGGCCGTCGCGGACGGGAGCGTGGTGGTGCCGGTACCCAGCCCTCCGCCGACGGCGGACCAGGTCTGCGTCGTCGGGTCCCAGGAGGCCAGCCCGCTCGTCGCTACCACGCCGCTGGCGGTGCCGAAGTAGCCGCCCACATAGAGCTTGCCCTCCAGGACGGCCAGCGCATACACCCAGCCGTCTAGCCCCTCTCCCAGCGTGGACCAGGTCTGGCTGGTCGGGTTCCAACAGGCAATGTTGTTGGCGAGGACGCTGCCCGCGAGACTGAAGCTCCCGCCAACGACCACGACTTCCGGCTGCGAGCCTGCCCCATCGGGATCCCACGAGGTCATGACGTACACGGTGCCGTCAACGCCGGGCA
>JACQVT010000115.1 GCA_016209665.1 Planctomycetota bacterium
CTCTAGAGCCGCTCATTCCTTATTCTGGACGCCTCCAAGGTCGCGCCCGTAGCTCAATTGGATAGAGCGTCAGCCTCCGGAGCTGAAGGTTGTGGGTTCGAGCCCCGCGGGGAACGTTTCCCAAGGTTTTTCGGCCTCTTATCGCCGTTCGGCGTTGAGATCTTCCAGAAGACCGCGCCGGCAGGCAATCCACGTCGCGCGAAAGACGTTATGAAGATAGTCGGCCGGCGAGGCCGCGGGGATAGCGTGCTGCGCGGATGCCGGCGTTCCAGGCCGCAGGGGCTGTGAAACCTTGGTTTCGGACGTGGATTGTGTCGATATAATATCTTAGTTCGTCTGGAGTTAAGACGAAAGAGAGTTTCCCGTCGAATCGGTCGATAACTTGAATCAGCATCGCTCGCGGAATAGAGTAGCAGGAGTCTCAACGGTGGCTTTGGAGAGGCGGGCTGACCCGGGCCCGCGTGACGATCGAGGATCCGATGCGGGTTGACATCCTTCGCCTTACGCCGCTGGCTTGCGGGTCGCGTCGGCGCCTGCCTGCGACATCTGTCCTCTGCGCGCTGCTCGCGTTCGCCGGTCCCCCTCCAACCTTGGCTCAACTGGACGCTCGTTCAACCTCCTACCGTCCATCGATCACCGGACCCAGCACCGAGTTGCAGCGGAACTTCGGGCGGGTCGGCGGGTATTTGGCCGCGGGAGGGTCGCCGGGACTCAACAACAGGCGGAACCTGCGGGGCGCTACGGCGGATCTGGCGGGTTCGATGGGCCGATATCGCAACCGGCAGAACATACGCCGACCGGGCCTTGGGTACAGCGACTCCTATTCGCCTTATGAGGCGGGCAATCGAATGCTGGCGAGCGGTTCCGCCGGCCTGCTCCGCGGCGTCCGCGGCGGAGGTGCCTATAACCTGTTCCCCGGCGCGGGCCTCGTCAGCGGGGATCCGTCGAAGGAACTCCTGACCGCGATGCGGTTGACGTCCTGGAAGCAGCAGACAGGCGTGGTCGATACGCTGTCGATCAACAGCAGGCTCATCTCCGGGGCGGACTACTTGAATTGGATGCCCCGGGGAGCGGGTTTGTCGGGAGCTGCGTCGGGGGGCGCGGACACCGCGGCGCTCTACGAGCCGGTTGTTGCGGCCCCTCAAGAGGACCAAGGCGCCGGCGCGTCTCAACCCAAGCAGACGCTCCAGCAACTGGTGAGCAACCATCTGGTCGCGATGCGGCAGTCGTACCTGGATCGGGGCTGGGGGGCGTTTCGGGACGGCGAGTACCAGGCTGCCCTGCGGCTCTTTTCGATGGCGGAATATGCCAGCCTGGACGTTCCCGAGGATCGTGCCTACATCAAACTGGTCCTGGTGTATGCCGGCATCGCCGCCGGCCAATACGCCCAGGCGACGAACTCGCTGATGTGGCTGCTCGATCAGGACCCGAACACGGGTCGTTACCGCCATGCGGCGGCCCTCAACCGGATCTTCGAGGAGAACGATGTCCCCACCGTGGGCGAGATGTATGATGTCCCCGGGCGAACGGGTGCCGTCGACCCCGACTATCATCGTCACAACCAACTGGTCGAGAGCGGCGTCGCCCAGAACCCGCAATTGCCGCAGACGCGGGCCTTGCTGGCAATGGTGGAGTGGGGGCGGGGCCGACGCCAGAACGCGGAGTTCGAGGCGAGCAAGATTACCGATCCCTCGATCAAGCTGTCCCGCTTGGCCGGGCTTTTCAGGGAGGCGAACCTGTCGGCCGGGACTGGGGCCGGGACTGGGGCCGGGGGGATTGGGGCCGGCGTTCCGAGCCGTGCGGGCGTGCCGGCGGCCGCGGGGACGCAACCGGGTTTCTGAGCCGGCGCGGCCGGGTTGTCGGGGGGAAGGGAAGCCGTCCCTACCCAAGGTTACACGAGCATGATCACCCGACCGGCAGACGGCGTGCGGTCAGGGGCGCTGCGGCGATCGGGCAGGCTGAAGGCGACTCATGAGAGTCAACGCGCATGACACAGGAATGATGTGGCGGGCGCGGTATCGTGCGCCGGTGTCGCTCCTTGCCCATGCCCTGCTGTTTTCGCTGGCCCTGTTCCTGGCGTTCTGTCTCCGCTACGACTTCAAGCCGTACACCGAGGTAGGGCTCGGCCCCGGCAACATCGTCCGGAACTCCTGGATCACGCGGGAGTACCTCACCTATCTGCCGTGGACCCTGGCGGTCAAGTTGACGATTTTCGGGCTGATGGGCCTGTATCGCGATTCCTGGCGGTACGTCGGCCTGCGCGACCTGTTCTCGATCACCAAGGCGTCGCACGTCAGCATCTTCATCTGCCTGGTGGGCGTGTACGCGGCGGCCTGGCTGCGGCTGTATCCGCCCGCGGACAGCGAGCTGGCGTACTGGGTGCCCAACTCGGTCTTCCTGCTGGACTGGGTGCTCACGATTGCGACGGTCTCGGCGGCGCGGATCGGGTATCGGTTCTACTACGAGGAGCTGCGGCCGCTCAGCGCGGTGTCGCAGACGCGGCTGCTGATCGTGGGGGCGGGGGACACCGCGGATTCCATCCTGCGCGAGATCATCCGCACGTCGGAGGACCGCTACCGCGTCGTCGGCTTCCTCGACGACGACAGGACCAAGCGGCGGGCGAGGATTCGCGGCATCGAGGTGCTGGGCACGACCGAGCAGATCCGCGAGGTCTGCAAGCAGCACGACGTGGACGAGGTGTTGATCGCGCTGCCCTCGTGGCCGCAGCGGCAGGTCCGGCATCTGGTCGGCCTGTGCCAGGGCATGAACCTGCGGTTCCGCACGGTGCCCGCGGTGTCGGACCTGATCGAGGGCAAGGTCCAGGTCAGCCAGATCCGCCCGGTGGACATCGAGGACCTGCTCGGGCGGGAGGCGGTGACCCTCGACACGGGGGCGATCGCCAATTACATCCGCGACAAGGTGATCATGGTCACGGGGGCGGGCGGCTCGATCGGGGCGGAGATGTGCCGGCAGATCGCCCGCTTCAGGCCGCGCAAGCTGCTGCTCGTGGAGCGGATGGAGAACGCCCTGTTCGAGATCAACCGCGAGCTGGAGCGGCACTTCCCCGAGCTGGTGCGGGTGCCCTGCGTGGCCGACATCGCCGATGAGCCGCGGCTCATGCACCTCCTGCGGACGGAAAGGCCCACCGCGATCTTCCACGCCGCCGCTCACAAGCACGTGCCCATGATGGAGTGGAACCCGGGCGAGGCGGTCAAGAACAACGTTTTGGGGACCCAGATCCTGGCCGACGCCGCCCTGGAGGCGGGGGTGGCCAGGTTCGTCATGATCTCGACCGACAAGGCCGTCAATCCGACCAGCGTGATGGGCTGCACCAAGCGCGTGGCCGAGATGTACGTCCAGCAGCTCCGCGAGCACCGGCCGGGCAACACCGAGTTCGTCACCGTGCGGTTCGGCAACGTGCTCGGTTCGAGCGGCAGCGTGGTCCCGATCTTCAAGGAGCAGATCGCCCGCGGCGGGCCGGTGACGGTGACCCACCCGGAGATGAGCCGGTACTTCATGACCATCCCCGAGGCCTCGCAGCTCGTCTTGCAGGCCGGGGCGATGGGCAAGGGCGGCGAGATCTTTCTGCTCGAGATGGGCGAGCCGGTCAGGATCATGCAGTTGGCGATGGACCTGATCACGCTGAGCGGCCTGCGCCCCCAGGAGGACATCGAGATTCAGTTCACCGGCATCCGCCCGGGCGAGAAGCTGTTCGAGGAGCTGTCCATCACCGGCGAGGACGTGGCCCGCACCGACCATCCCAAGATCGGCATCATCAAGAAGCGCCCGGAGGATTTCGACCACGTCTGCGCCGGCATCCGGCAACTGCTGTCGATCGCCGACTCGGCCACGCCCGAGCAGGTCCGCGATCTTTTGCAGACGGTGGTGCCCGAGTACACCCCCTCGGTCCCCGCCGCGCCCGCGACGCAGCCCGACGCCGAAACCCGCCCCGAAAGGCCCGCCGCCGTCCCCACGCTCACCCCGCGTCTGGCCTCCGCCATCAAGCCCCGCCCGGCGTGAGGCAACCGAAAGAAGGCTTGTGGCTTGCGACTTGCGGCCCAATGGCCGATTTGCGCTTTTGGATTTCCGATTTCCGACCGCGGATTGCCGACTCCCGATCCCCGCTCCGCTTTGCGGCTTGGGGGGCGGGCATCCCTGCCCGCCTTCTGATTTCCCGCCGCGTCGCCGCGTCCCCCCGTCTCCGCGTCAGCATTCCCCGCCCGGGCCCCGAACCCCGCTCTTTGGCCACCAAAACGCACAAGAGGGCACAAAAAAGGAAGCCCGGCAATGCAGATACCGGACGAACCACGGATGAGACGGATGACACGGATGACATGTATGACACGGATGACATGGATGAGACGAACCACGGATGAGACGGATGGCACGGATGAGACGAACCACGAATGATCCGAATGACACCGCCTCCCCTCGCCGTGTCCCCGTGTCCCCGCGTCCCCGCGTCTCCGCGTCTCCGCGTC
>JACQVT010000116.1 GCA_016209665.1 Planctomycetota bacterium
CCCACAGAGACGAGAGACGGTCATGATTCAGTTGCAGACGATGGTGGACGTGGCGGACAACACCGGGGCCAAACAGGCGATGGTGATCCGCGTGCTGGGCGGCAGCACGGGGCGGCAGGGCAAGCCGCGGCTGCGGACGGCCGGGGTGGGGGACGTGGTGATCTGCACGGTGAAGAAGGCCCTGCCCAACACGGACTTCATGAAGCCCGGCAACCGCAAGAGCCGCGTGGTTCGGGCGGTGGTGGTTCGGGCCCGCAAGCCGACCCGCCGTTCCGACGGCAGCTACGTCCGGTTCGACCGCAACGCCGTGGTGCTGATCGACGAGAAGGGCGAGCCGCGGGGCACGCGGATCTTCGGGGCGGTCGCCCGCGAGCTTCGGGAGAAAGGGTACATGAAGATCATCTCGCTGGCGGATGAGGTGATCTGAGGGCAGCAATGGCTTGTCACATTCGCAAGGACGACGAGGTTGAGGTGATCGCGGGCGACCACCGGGGCCAGCGGGGCAAGGTCCTGAGGGTGGACGCCAAGCGGGGGCTGGTGTTGGTCCAGGGGATCAACATGGTGTACCGGCACGTGCGGCCGAGCCGCCGGAACCCGCAGGGCGGTCGGTTGCAGAAGGAAGCCCCGATGCACATCTCGAACGTGCTGCCGGTGGACGCCAAGGCGGGCCGGGGCAAGCGGGTGCGGTTCGAGGTGCGGCGCGACGAGTCGGGCAAGGTGGTGGCCAAGTACCGAGTCAGCGTGGCGGGCACGCAGTTGAACGAATTGACGCGGGCCAAGGCCAAGGAGTGAACGGCAACGAGTTGCCTTGGTTCTGAAAGGTTGTCGAAGGCGGAACAGGTATGAGTCGCCTGCAAGAGAAATACAAGAAGGAAGTCCTCCCTCGGCTGCTCGAGCGGGTGGGGACGACGAATCCGATGGCGGTGCCGCGGCTGCTGAAGGTGGTGATCTCGATGGGCGTCGGGGCGGCGCTTCAGGACAAGAAGCGGCTGGAACTGGCGGCCCGGGACCTGGCCACGATCGCGGGGCAGAAACCGCTGGTGTGCAAAGCCCGCAAGAGCGTGTCGAACTTCAAGGTGCGGGCCGGCAACGAGACGGGCCTGAAGGTGACGTTGCGCGGGGTGCGGATGTACGAGTTTCTGGACCGGCTGATCAGCGTCTCGATCCCGCGTATCCGCGACTTTCGGGGCCTGAACCCGCAGAGTTTCGATGGCCGGGGCAACTACTCGATGGGCGTGAGCGAGCAGTCGATCTTCCCGGAGATCGACGCCGCGAGCATCGAGTGGAACCAGGGCATGAACATCACGATCGTCACCACGGCGAGCAACGACCAGGAGAGCCGGGAACTGCTGCGGCTGTTGGGTATGCCGTTCCAGAAGGACAGCCGGGGTGGCAACGGACGGGGCTGAGTGTATCAGGCCGCCGACGCATGGTCAGCCGGTGCCGGCGGGGCGGCGAGGACAGGTGAGAATCGATGGCAACAACGGCGTGGGTTTACAAGGCCAAACAACCCCCGAAGTTCAAGTCTCGGGTGGTCCGCCGCTGCGAGGTGTGCGGGCGGTCGCGGGCGGTCTACCGGAAGTTCCGGCTGTGCCGGGTCTGCTTTCGGCAGTTGGCGAACCAGGGACTGATCCCGGGGATCAAGAAGGCCAGTTGGTGAGAGCGGTGCCCGAGCGGTGGTGGGCAGGACGCGGTGGTTGGACCCGCGGCCCCGGCTCCGGCGTCCCGCAGAATGAGGACAGGTAAGATGTGGAGTGATCCGGTCGCCGACATGTTGACGCGCATCAGGAACGCGGTGCGGATGCACGCCCGGGAGGTCAGGGTCCCGGCGTCGAGCCTGAAGGCCGGCATCGCCAAGGTCTTGCAGGAGGAAGGGTACATTCTTGGGTTCGATCGGATTCAGGACACCCGGCAGGGTCTCCTGCGGATTCATCTGAAGTACGATCCGACGGGCGCGGCGGTGATCCGCGAGATCAAGCGGGAGAGCAAGGCCGGTCGTCGGGTCTACCGAGCCGTGGACGAGCTGCCCCGGGTGATGAACGGGCTGGGGATCGCCATCCTGTCGACCAATCGGGGCGTCCTGAGCGATCGACAGTGCAAGGAGATGAAGGTTGGCGGCGAGCTGCTGTGCACGGTGTGCTGAGTGAGCGGGCACGTGCGGCCCAGGAGTCTCGCCGGAACAGGATCTAACGCGATGTCTCGCATCGGCAAGAAACCAGTGGCCGTCCCCTCCGCCGTGAAGGTGGAACTGAAGGACCACACGATTAAGACGTCGGGTCCGAAGGGGACGTTGTCGTATCGGTACCCGGACGTGGTCGAGGTGTCGTTCGACGCGGCCAACTCGCAGGTGAAGGTGGCCTGCAAAGACGACACGCCGCAGGCCAAAGCCCTGCACGGGTTGACGCGGGCCCTGATCGCGAACATGGTGCGTGGTTGCGAGCAGGGCTACGGACGCAAGTTGGAGATTTACGGGACGGGCTACGGCTGCGACGTGAAGGGCACGAGGCTGCTGCTCAACTGCGGCTACATGGGCCGCGGCGTTGACCAGCACGGCAAGCCGCGGGAGGCCCAGTTCGTGATCGAGATCCCGGCGGGACTGAAGGTCACGGTCGAGGTGAAGGCGGCCCGCGGCGACAGCGATCCGGCCAAGCTGACGGTTAGCGGGGCGGACAAGCAGATGGTGGGACAGTTCGCGGCCGAGATCCGGGCTCTGCGGCCGCCGGAGCCCTACAAGGGCAAGGGCATCCGGTACGAGGGCGAGCACGTTCGCCGCAAGCAGGGCAAGGCGTTCGCCAGCGGCAGCGGTGGCTGATCGAGCGTGGGTGCTGAATTCGGGTAAAGACATGGAGCGTACGAAGCAGAAACTGGTGCGTCGCGAGCGGCGGAAGAAGCGCGTCCGGCGGCGGGTTTACGGCACGGCGGAGAAGCCTCGGCTGAGCGTCTTCCGCAGCCTCAAGCACATCTACGCCCAGTTGATCGACGACGACAAGGGGCAAACGCTGGTCGCGGCGAGCACGCGGAGCGCCGAGTTGAAAGAGGGCGGCGGCGGAAACAAGGCGGCGGCGGCGAAGGTCGGCAGGCTGCTGGGCGAGAAGGCGGCGGCCAGGGGCATCAACGAGGTCGCCTTCGATCGCAATGGATATCGGTTCCACGGGCGAGTCAAGGCGTTAGCCGATGCCGCCCGGGAGGCGGGGCTGAAGGTGTAACGGGGATGGCGTGGCTCGCCGGCGGATGCCCGCCGAGCCGGCCACGAGGCGATCCGGGAAACGAACCTGGTGGGCAGGACCTGATGGCTGACGAAACGACCAACGAGATGCAGGCTGGGCAGCAGGCCCCCGAGGCGGCCGCGGACGCGGCGGCGACGCCGGCCGCGTCGCCCGCGGGCAGAGGGCGGGCCGGGGTCGGCGGGGCCGGGCCCGGGGGTCGCCAGGACCGGCGGGGAGGCCGAGGACGTGGGCAACGCCGCGGCGAACCGAGGTTTGGGACTCCCGCGGAAGAGGAGGACACCGGCGGCTTCGAGGAGAACGTGGTCAAGGTCTACCGCTGCGCGACCGTGGTCAAGGGCGGACGGCGATTCAGCTTCGCGGCCCTCGTCGTGGTGGGCGACCGCCAGGGACAGGTCGGGGTCGGCTACGGCAAGGCCAACGAAGTTCCCTCGGCGGTGGAGAAGGCCACCAAGGCCGCCCGCCGCAATCTCATCAAGGTGAAACTGATGGGCACGACGATCCCGCATCAGACGCTGGCCAAATACGGCGCCAGCAAGGTCATGCTGCTGCCCGCGGGCGAGGGGACGGGCGTGATCGCGGGTGCGTCGGTGCGGGCGGTCATGGAGCTGGCCGGCGTGCGGGACGTCCTGACCAAGG
Organism: Planctomycetota bacterium; assembly: GCA_016209665.1. Classification (GTDB taxonomy): domain Bacteria; phylum Planctomycetota; class Phycisphaerae; order UBA1845; family PWPN01; genus JACQVT01. Next base: position 3,864 of record JACQVT010000116.1, read on the forward strand.
CCTACGGCTCGACGAGTCCGAAGAACCTGGTCAAGGCGGCGTTCCTGGGTCTCAAGGCCCTGCGCAGCCGAGACGAGGTGGCCCGAGCCCGGGCGGTCTCGATTTCGTAAGAACAATCGTGGGAGTGACTGGCGATGATGATCTCGGATGTGACCTCGAAGGCCCGCCGCAACCGCCGCCGCAAGCGCGTGGGGCGCGGGATCGGCTCGGGCCGCGGGAAGACTTCGACCCGCGGGCACAAGGGCATGGGCCAGCACTCGTCGGACCAGGCCCGGCGTCTGACCGAAGGCGGGCAGATGCCGTTGTTTCGCCGGCTGCCCAAGCGGGGGTTCTCCAACGCCCGGTTCCGCACCGTCTACCAGGTCGTCAATCTGGCCGATCTGGCCGATTTCGAGGACGGGGCGAAGATCACGCCCGCCGTGCTCGAGGCCGCCGGCCTGATCCGCGACGCGGGCAGGCCGGTGAAGATTCTGGGTACCGGCGACCTCAAGAAGAAGCTCGAGGTGGAGGCGACGCGGTTCAGCGAATCGGCCGCCCGCAAGATCACCGAGGCGGGCGGACAGGCCAAGGTCATGGAATGAGACACCGCGCGAGACCGGCATTGAGGCCGCTCGGTGGTCCGGCCTTCGGGACGAACGGCGGGATGGGCGGCGCGAGCGAGGCAGCGACGACGGGGCACGGATGTCCAGGGATGCTCGATCATGTTCAGCACGCTTGCTAACATTTTCCGGATCGGCGAACTGCGGCGGAAGATTCTGTTCACCGCGCTGCTGTTGCTGATCTACCGGGTGGGTTACTACGTGGCCCTTCCCGGCATCGACCAGCGGTTCATGGCCGAAACCGCCAAGCGGCAGGGCGGCGAGGGCGGGTTCGGCCAGTTGGCCGCCGCCTTCTCGCTGTTCACCGGCGGCGACTTGCAGCAGAGCACGATCTTCGGCCTGGGGATCATGCCCTACATCTCGGCGTCGATCATCTTCCAGTTGCTGGCGACCGTGCTGCCCTCCCTCGAGAAGCTGCAGCGCGAGGGCGACACGGGCCGCAAGAAGATCAACGAGTACACCCGTTACGCCACGGTCGGGCTGTGCCTGATCCAGGCGATCTTCTGGGTGAACTACATGCAGAACCAGAACTTTCTGTACACCGAGTTCGAGGGGTCCATTCCGTTCTGGTTCATGAGCGTGCTGATCCTGACCACGGGGACGATCTTCCTGATGTGGCTGGGCGAACAGATCGACGAGTACGGGATCGGTAACGGGATCAGCCTGATCATCATGGCCGGCATCGTCGCCCGCATGCCCAACGCGGTGATCGAGGTCGTGCAGTTGGCGGACTTCTCGGGCAAGGCGGCCCTCGGTTCCAGCACCATGGGGCCGGCCAAGATTCTGTTCGTCACCGTGGCCTTCGTGGCCGTCATCGCCGGCACCATCCTGATCACCCAGGCCCAGCGGCGGATTCCGATCCAGCAGGCCAAGCACACCCGCGGACGGCGGGTGCTCGGCGGTCAGCGGCAGTACCTGCCCCTGCGGGTCAATCACGGCGGCGTGATGCCGATCATCTTCGCCAGTTCGCTGATGATCTTCCCGGGCATCTTCATCGGGTGGCTGGCAAGCTGGTTCCCCAGCGTGGTGATGTTCCGGTACGTGCAGCGGTGGTTCTATCACGACAACTTCATCTACGCGGCCCTCTATGTCGCGATGGTGTTCTTCTTCGCGTACTTCTGGACGGCGGTGCAGTTCCAGCCCAAGGAGATGGCCAACAACCTGCGGGACTATGGGAGTTTCATCCCGGGCCTGCGGCCGGGCAAGCGGACGGCCGACTATTTGGAGAAGGTCATGACCCGCATCACGTACGTGGGGGCCGCGTTCCTGTCGGTCATTGCCCTGATCCCAACGATCGTGGCGGCCAAGCTGAGCATCCCGTGGGAGGTCTCCTCGTTCCTGGGCGGGACCGGTCTGCTGATCGTGGTGAGCGTGGCCCTGGACCTCGTGCATGTCGACCTGACGGCCGGGAGGGTGGCAGTCCTCGGCAAAGGCCGGCGGCAGCCAGACGTCCTCGCCCTGCCCGAGCCCACCCAGGCGGCGCTGCACGCGTGGCTGACCGTACGTGGATGGCATCCGGGACCCGTGTTTACCAACTTTGACCGGGCGCGCAAAGGGTCGGGCCGGCTGACCGGCACGAGTCTCTACCGGATCGTCCGGACGCTCGGGGCGCAGGTGGGCTTTACGGTCCGCCCGCACGGCCTACGGCATACGGCGATCACCGAGGCCTGCAAAGCCGCGCAGGCGCATGGGATCGCCTTGGAAGAGGTCCTAGATTTCTCCCGGCACACGGACGTGAAGGTGCTCATGATCTACCGCGACCGTGAGCGCAACGTGCAGGGCACCTTGGCCGCCCTGGTGGCGGCCCATGCCTAGGGCCGGACGCGGGTGAGCCGCAAAGCAGTCAATACAGGGAAAGAGGTAAATACCATAAACGGGAACATCATCATGCACACGCGCGGTATGGCACGCCCGACGCCGCCCCCCTGGAGGTCCTGGCCGTGAGAACTCTGGCGATTGCCAACCAGAAAGGCGGCAGCGCCAAGACCACCACGGCCGTCAACCTGGCCGCGACGCTGGGCGAACGCGGCTGCCGCGTCC
>JACQVT010000105.1 GCA_016209665.1 Planctomycetota bacterium
ATGAGCTACCGCGTGCTCGTCCTGCCGAACGTCCAGACCATGACCCCCGCCCTGCTCGACCGAGTGAAGGAACTCGTCGAGGCCGGCGCGGTCGTGGTCGGGCCGCGTCCGCTGAAGTCGCCGAGCCTGAGCGACTATCCGAATTGCGACACCCAAGTGCGACGGATCGCCAGGAATCTCTGGGGGGATGCGACGGCGTCCGGACCGGCCCAAGAGCGTGCCGTGGGTAAAGGGAAGATCGTTCAGGGCAACCGCCGCGAGGCGGTGCCGGATGCGACAGGGACTCCGCTGTATGGCGATTACCCACAGGTTGCCGAGCTGCTCGCCCGCATGGGCGTTCCCCCCGACTTCGAATCGGACGCGCCCGTGAGGTACACCCACCGGCGAGACGGTGAAACAGACATTTACTTCGTGGCCAATCGCGACAGCGTACCCATCGAGGCGTTGTGTACCTTCCGCGTGGCCGGTCGAGTGCCCCAGATCTGGGACCCCGTCTCCGGTGACATCCTGTCGCAGGATGTGTACGAGGAGAAGGACGGGCGCACCCGCCTGACGCTCTCGCTTGAGCCTCGACAATCGGTCTTCGTGGTGTTTCAGCGGAAGCCTTTCGCGGCTGGGCAGAAGGGCAAGTGGCGATCGGCGGGGCAGGTTATCGCCGAGGTCTCCGGGCCGTGGGAGGTTCGCTTTCAGCCGGGGCGCGGCGGGCCGGAGAAAGTCACCTTCGATACGCTTCTCGACTGGTCGAAGCATCCCGACCGCCGCGTGCGGTACTTCAGCGGCGAAGCGACGTACACGACTACGGTCAGGATACCAGCCGAGCGACTCGGTTCAGGCAGACGGCTCAAGCTGGATCTCGGCCGCATCGAGGTGATGGCCCGGGTGAAGCTCAACGGCCGAGACTTCGGCGTCCTATGGACGCCGCCGTTCCGCGTGGACGTGACTGATGCGGCGAGAGACGGCGACAACGTTCTGGAGATCACCGTTGCCAACCTATGGCCGAACCGGCTGATCGGCGATCAGTCGCTGCCTCCGGCCGATCGCGTGGCCTGGACGACCTGGAATCCGTTCCGAGGGGACAGCCCCCTGCTGGAATCCGGCCTCCTCGGACCGGTCATCATGACGGCGAGCGATTGAGCGTGGCCGGCCCTCGGCTGACGAGGCGGGCGGCATCCGGGCCGTGTTCCCATCGACAGGACTGAGGTGTTTCGTTGGGTCGGGCAACCGGCCAACGGCAGCGGCAACCCTTGACACGCCGCGCGGCTCTGCCGCTCCTGGTCGCCGCGGCGACCGCGGCGAGTCAAGGGCAACGTCCCCACCTGAAGGCCGGCGACCCCGGGGTCTCAGTCTGTCATCGTTGTGGTGGTTGAGGTCCGGACGCGATAGCGGGCGTACACGTCGCCGGCGTTGTAGCTGCTGCGGACGAACGGGCCGCTGGCCACGCCGGCGAAGCCGAGCGAGCGGGCCTCGTCGGCGAGCGACTCGAATTCCTCGGGCGGGTAGTAGCGGGCCACGGGGGCGTGCCGCGGGCCGGGAGCCAGATACTGGCCGATGGTCACCACGTCGCAGGAGACCTCGCGAAGGTCGGCGAGCGTGCGGCGGACCTCGTCGAGCGTCTCGCCGAGGCCGACCATCAGGCCGCTCTTCGTGGGCAGGTCGGGCCGCAGTTCCTTGACGATTCGCAGGACCTCGAGCGACCGGCGGTAGCGGGCCTGGGGCCGGACGGCCGGCGACAGCCGCTCGACGGTCTCGATGTTGTGGTTGTAAACGTTGGGGTCGGCGTCGCACAGGGCGGCGATGCACTCGTAGCGGGCGTGGAAGTCGGCGGGCAGCACCTCGATCGTCGCCTCGGGCATGAGGCCGCGGACGGCCCGGACGCACGCGGCAAAGTGAGCTGCGCCCTCATCCGCCAAGTCGTCGCGAGCGACGGCGGTGATGACCACGTGCCGCAGGTCAAGCTCGGCAACGGCGGCGGCGAGTCGCCCCGGCTCGTCGGCGGCGGGCGGATCGGGCCGTGCGGTCTCGACGGCGCAGAACCGGCACCGGCGCGTGCAGCGGTCGCCGAGAATCATGAACGTCGCCGTTCGGTGCGACCAGCACTCGGTGAGATTGGGGCAGCGGGCCTCCTCGCAGACGGTGGCCACCCGGCTCGCCCCGACAACGCGGCGGGTGAAGGCCATACCCGCAGCGGGCAGGGGCCGCTTGAGCCAGGGCGGCAAGCGCCGACCGGCGGGCCGCGACCCTTGACTCGCCGCGGTCGCCTCGGCGACCAAGCGCGGCAGAGCCGCGCGGCGTGTCGAGGGCGGCGGCGTAGACAAGACGGGCAGCGGCGTCATCGAGAGTTCCCGGAGCGACGTCCGGCTCTGCGACCCGGCGGCAGCAATCGCAGCGCGGTCAACCCCAGC
>JACQVT010000106.1 GCA_016209665.1 Planctomycetota bacterium
CATATGCGCAAGACCGGCCACGACCTGATCCAACTCATCGGCGGGCGACGTGTGCATCCGAACTGGGGTCTGCCCGGCGGCGTCAGCAAGGGGATCGACGAGGAGCAGCGCCGGCGGATCGAGGCCGCCGGCCGCGACGCCGTCGAGTTCGCGAAGTTCTCGCTCAAGGTGTTTGACGATCTCGTGCTGGCCAACACGGATTACGTCGAGCTGATCAAGGCCGACATGTACGTTCACAAGACGTACAACATGGGCGTGGTCGACGCCCAGAACTGTCCGAACTTCTACGACGGGATGGTCCGCGTGACCTCGCCGAGCGGCAAGGAGCACGCGAAGTACAGCCCGGACCAGTACCGCGTGTACGTGGCCGAGCACGTCGAGCCCTGGAGCTACCTGAAGTTCCCGTATCTCAAAAAAATCGGCTGGAGAGGCTTTGCCGACGGCGAGGACTCGGGCGTCTACAAGGCCACGCCGCTCAGCCGGTGCAACGTGGCCGACGGCATGGCCACGCCGCTGGCCCAGCAGGAATGGCAGCGCATGTACGATACGCTGGGCGGCAAGCCCGTGCACCACACGCTGGCGACGCACTGGGCCCGGCTGGTCGAGCTGCTCTACGCCGCCGAGCGGTGGGTCGAGTTGGCCACCGACCCCCAGATCACCGGCAAGGACTACCGCGTTCTGCCCACAGCGACGCCGACCGAGGGCATCGGCTGCGTCGAGGCCCCGCGAGGCACGCTGACTCACCACTATGTGACCGATGAGCGCGGCATCGTTACCAAGTGCAACCTGATTGTCGGCACGACGAACAACAACGCCGCCATCAACATGTCCATCGCCAAGGCCGCCAAGGGCCTGATCAAAAAGGGTGTGGCCCTCAAGGAAAGCCTGCTCAACAGGGTCGAGATGGCGTTTAGGGCCTATGACCCGTGCTTCGGCTGCGCCACGCATTTCCTGCCCGGCCAGATGCCGCTGGAGATCCGCCTCCGCACCGCGGACGGCGAGGTCGTCGAACGCCTGACCAGGAACCTCTGAGATCCTGCCGCATCCTCTGCCCTCATCGCCGCCGCGAAAATGGCAGCACGTGCCCACCGAGGTGGTGGCTCAGGACATCGTAGTGTTCGTCCTCATGGTCGATCAGGCAGGCACGGAAGGCATCGCGGAACAGATACTCGCCGTTGGGGCTCTTGCTCGTCAGGATCGACCCGAACGTCACGTGGAGCAGTTGACGGCCATCGTTGCCATCGAGCACCGTCTCCAGATCCCCGTCGGCAAGCTGGCTCGGCCGCGGGACCGCGCTGAGGCGGGCGGAGATGTGGTAGCTGGCCCGGTCGGTCTCGAACCGCTCGAAAGTGAAATCGAGGATGCGGCGGAACAGGGCGGGGTCCTTGCGGGCCACGACCCGCAGGGCCTCGAGGTAGCTCGTGCCGGCGGTCTTGAGATGAACGAGGCCGCCGGTCAGCTCCGCCGCGATGGGGTACACGCTGAACTTGTCGCTGCCCGAGTGCAGGCTGAGCTTATACGGGCCGAGCGTCCGGGCGATGGCCGCGTGCTGGGCGAACGACCGGCGAAAAACGGTCAGGTCGCCCTTGTAGTCGATCCCTTTCTCGAACTCGCCCACGAACCGCGGGGCCAGGCTGACCCACCTGACGCCCAGGCGCTTGAGTTCCGCCGCGATCAGGTAGTGCTCGGCGACGGTCGTCGGCGTGGCGGTCTCGTCGATGGAGACTTCCAGCTCGAACGGCCTGCCGCTTCGCGCCCGTTCGAGATGGCGGTACATCCGCACCGTGTGGCGGATGGCTCCGCCGTACTTGACCATCGCCCGGGCGAGCGTGTCCTCGTCGAACCGCACGGGATCGCCGCCGTCGAGCCGGAACGCCCGGCCCAGGTAGCGGGCCTTGAATGCCACCTGCGAGGTCTCGAACTCGCCCCAGGCCGCCCGGGCCATGGCGGCGGTGAGTTCGGAGGCGCTCATGGTGTCGGCACGGCTGCAAACGTGGTCGCCGGGGTCGATGGTGTACATGGTGAAACCGACGGCGCTGCAGGTGTCGATGTCGGCCGGCTGCTTGAGGTGGTCGGCGTCACTGCCGAAGCCGGTCCGCCAGCCGGCCTCGAAGACGCCCCAGGTGGCGTCGTCCATCACCTGCCGGGCGGTGCGCTGCGTGCGGGTCATCTCGCGGATGGACTGCTGGGCCACGAAGGGCACGACGCCCGTGCCGGCCGCGGCCCGCAGGTGGCCCGGCGTCGCCAGGCCGAGCCGATCGCCCAGGCCGGCCGAGGTCGCCAGGCCCTGCACGGTCGGCACCGTCCAGGGCAACAACTGCCGCAGCCAGTCCAGGGCCGACGACGACGTTTCCAGAATCAGCAGACCGATCGTCGAGCCGCCGCACACGAAATCCTTGCGGGCGACGCTGGGGAGGTGGCACGCGGCCGCACAGGATGGGTCCATCACGGCCAGCAACCGCCTGGCCCGGCCATCACGGGCCAGGGCCAGCACCTTGCCGTCGGCGGATGATACAGACGCGGCGTACACCCGCAGGCCGCCAGCGGCGTGCAGCTCATCCGCCACCCGCTGGCGCAGCCCGTCGTCCAGGGCCGCGTCGCTCGTTTCCATGACCGTCTTGACCGTGTTCATGGACAAGCATCATACCGGCGCACCGGGGGGCGGGCATCCCTGCCCGCCTTTTCTTTTCATCAGACGCGAAGGCAACGGCGGGCAGGGATGCCCACACCCCAAGGC
>JACQVT010000117.1 GCA_016209665.1 Planctomycetota bacterium
GTCGTGACCCGTGCGCCGTGACCGTGACCGTCAGCACGCGCCGGTCAGGTTTGCGCCCTCTTTGGCCGATGCTTCAATTGCCATCGCCGCGGCACCGAGGAGAGACTCTGCATCGAGAATCCTCATCTTCCTGGCATTGGGGCTAGCGCGGCCGTGGGCAACCAAACCCCGATTGGACATTGCAAATCGACCGGAGCGCCCTCGTTGCGCGCCAATGTCCAACTTGCAATTTGCAGTTTGCAATGTGAAATCACCGCGCGGCGCGACGATTCTCGGCACGGAATTGTCCATCCCGGGCTAGACCGGGGCCGAACCGTCTCCCCGCCGCGCCATCGTCCACAGCAGCCACCCTCCTGCCGCCAGACAGAGGAGCATCGACGCGGTCGCGGCGAGGCGCAGGAACAGGGCGACGCCGCCGTCCCACGAGAGCAGCCCCAGGGCTTCGAGCAGGTAGTTCCAGTCGTGGATCACCTCCCCGCCGCCGGGGCTGACCAGGGGGAGCGACATGCTGCGCGCGTCGGCGGCATAAGTGGCCACGTCGAACAGGTTGAGCGACAGCCAACCGCCGCACACCGCGATGGCGAACCAGTCCCGTTGTCGATAAAACATCGCCGTCGAACCGACCGGAACGAGGCACTGCGTGAGCGACCCGCCGAGGATGCCCAGGAACCGACCCAGGGGCGCGAATAGGAAATGCCCCAGTTCGTGGATGCCCAGGTCCAGGGGCTTGAACCAGTCCTGGTACATCGGGTCAAGCCAATGCCGCACGAGGGTGTAGACGAAGTAGGCGAGCATCGGTGCGCGAACGGCCCAGGAGCGGCCCCGGCACCAGGTCGCGACCTCCTTCCGCAGCCGATCGAGGAAGCGGGGTTCCTTCGCCTCGACGACGGGAGGCGACGGTTTCGCACGAGATCGCTCCGCCGCCGCACGGCACGCGGAACAGAGATACTCGGGACCTTGGATTGCGAGTTCTTCTTCCGCGAAGCTCTCCAGACAGCGCATGCACAGGCGACGCGGCATCGCTCCACCCCCACGGACGACGCGGCAGTATACGGCGGGAGGCCGGAGGTTCGCGAACACAATCCACCTGGGCCCGGCCCGCCGGCGAATCCCTTGTAATCCGATCCCTCCGTGCTAGAATCCTCGTCTTCAGGTTCCGCTTTTCTTGGGAGTCGACGATCCATCCCATGCTCGTGTTGAAGTTCGGCGGCACCTCCGTCGGAGATGCCGAGCGCATCCGTACCGTCGCCGACCTGGTGCGGCAGGCCCTGCCGAAGCGTCCCGTGGTCGTGGCCTCCGCCCACAAGGGGGTCACCGACATGCTGTTCCGCATGGGGCAGGAGGCGCTCCACGGCAAGATCAACCTCGAGCCGCTGCGGGAGCGGCATCTGAAGATCATCCGCGACCTGGGCGTACCCGAGACGGTGATGGAGAACCTGCTCGACGAACTCGCCAACCTGCTCCAGGGCATCTCCATGGTCAAGGAGCTCACGCCGCGCACGAAGGACTACGTCGCCTCGTTCGGCGAGCGGCTCTCCGTGCGCACCATCGCCGCCTACCTCGCCCAAGCGGGGATCCCGGCCAAGGCGGTCGATGCCTTCGACCTGGGGTTGATCACCGACTCGAATTTCGGCGCCGCCAACCCGCTCCCCGAGGCGGACCAGATCATGCACTGGAACATCCGCCGCATCGAAGGGGTCCCGGTGATCACCGGTTACGTCGGCAAGGACAAGAACGGGGACATCACGACCCTCGGCCGGAACGGGTCGGACTACTCCGCCACCATCATCGGGGCCGCGATCGGCGCCGAGGAGGTCCAGATCTGGACCGACGTCGACGGCGTCATGACCACCGATCCCGACATCGTGCCCCATGCCCGGCCGCTCGACCAGATGAGCTTCGCCGAGGCGGGGGAACTCGCCTACTACGGCGGGCGCGTGCTTCACCCCTCCACCCTGATCCCCGCGATCCGGAAGGACATCCCGGTCCGGGTGCTGAACACCTTCAAGCCGGAATCGAAGGGGACGGTGATCCTGCGCCAGACCCCGATCAAGCAGGTCGTCAAGTCGATCGGCTACAAGGACGACCTCTTCCTCATCACGATCGTATCGACCCGGATGCTCATGCACTACGGGTTCATGGCGAAGATCTTCGAGATCTTCGGCCGCCACCGGATCGTGATCGACATGATCGCCACGTCCGAAGTGAGCGTTTCGTTGACCACCGACTCCGACGTCAACCTCGACCAGGCGGTCAAGGAGCTCTCCCAGATCGCGGAGGTGACGGTCGAGCCGGGCAAGGCGATCATCTGCGTCGTCGGCGAAGGGATCAAGCGCTCGCTCGAAGTGCCCTCCCTGGTCTTCGGGGCGTTGCGCGAGCGGAACATCAAGGTCCAGATGATCTCCCAGGGCTCGACCCAGGTGAACCTGGCGCTGCTGGTGGACAGCGCGAACGTGGTGGATGCGGTGCAGGCCCTGCACGACAGCTTCTTCGACGTGCAGAAGCCGGTGATTCCGGCGCTCCCATGAGGGCCGAGGGATGGCGCTATCGTTCGATCAAGAGCGGAGACAGTTCGTGCGCGTGAAAGCGGAGTTCGCGGTCCGCTACAAGTTCCTGTCGAAGACGCGGACGGACCGGGAGCTGGAGGCGGTCTACGAGGGGAAGTCGGCGAACATCGGCGGCGGCGGACTGCTGCTTCAGTGCCAGGTCCCCAAACTCGAGTGGATCCCCGACCTGCTCCTCCAGCGGATGGCGGTGGGATGCAATCTGCTTCTCCCTACCGCCGACCTGCCGATCAAGGTCCTCACGCGAGTCGCCTGGATCGAGGCGCTCGACGAGGAGACCCGCAGCTTCGCCGTCGGGCTCAAGTTCCGCGAGATCACGAGCCAGGACCAGGACGCGGTCTTCCGCTTCATCATCCGCGCGCAGATGCCGTCATGAGGAGCGCGCTCGTCGCGGTGGCGTTGGCCGGGGCGTTCCTCTCCCCTGCGCCGGGCGAGGAGCCGACCAAGCCGCGCCTGCGCGTGTACCAGCGGGTCGGCAAGCCCGACGCGGAGGCGGCGGTCGACGAGGTTCGGCAGGCCGGCCTCTCCCCGGACGCCGTGGTCCTGCCGACCGAGACCGAGTTCAACGATCCCCGGCAGGTGGAGACGGTGGCGGCGGCCGCGGAGGCCCTGTTGCGCGCCGGCACCCGCGAACTGTGGCTCGAGATCGGCCTCTCCGGGCAGACGCTCGACCCCGAACACGCGCTCGTGGCGGCGCAAGCCTACGTGAAGGCCATCCCGCGCGCAAAGGGCCTGGTGATCCACTGGCTCTTCCCCAAGCGGTTCCTGCCGCCGCCCAAGCTCGCCGACCCGTATCTGCGCCGGTTCGCGGCGATCGGCCTTCCCCTGATCGTCATGGGCGATCCGGAACCGAGGCGGACCCTCGAGTACACGGGCCTGGAGTGGGAGAAGGTGGAGGCGATCGCCCAAGTCGTCGCCGCCGCTCCGGATCTCTACTTCGCGCACAGCATGTTCGAGTTCGACGAGCACGACGTGACCATCGTCGGCCGCTGGCTCGACACCCTGGCGAGGACCAGCCGGCTGCCGCTCTACCCGTGCATCCGCGTGCGCACGGCGATCGACGCGAAGGGAGTGACCCTCGCGGACTTCGAGGCGATGCTGGAGATGGTGGCGAAGCGCGACGTGCCGGCCATCATCCTCGAGGGGGGGCCAAAGCAGCAACCGGACTGGGCGCGTTGGCGCGAGTCGATGCGGCGCATCCTGGGGCGGTAGCCCGGGTTGTTCACGAACGGCTCTGCCGTTCGTGAAAACCCGGCTCCGACCGGCCTCCAAGGCCAGTCGGAGCTGGACCAGCCCCTCCCAGCGCGCGACACTTTGTGTCGAGCCCAGTCGGCCCGCGGCTTGGCTGCAAAGCAGCCAGGTGGCCGCGGGTGGCCCATTCATGAAGCCGCCGTCGCGGCTTCATGAACAAGCCAGGCTAGCGCGGCCGTAGGCCGCAACCAAACCCGGATTGGACATTGCAAATTGCAAGAGTCAAATTGCAAATTGACCAGAGCGCCCTCGTCGTGCACCAA
>JACQVT010000016.1 GCA_016209665.1 Planctomycetota bacterium
GGCTTGATCGTGCCGTGGAATTTCCCACTGGGGATGCTGGCCAAGAAGCTCGCCCCCGCCCTCGGAGCCGGATGCGGGGTGGTTATCAAGCCGGCCGCCCTCACCCCGCTGGCGACGATCGCCTGCTGCCACCTGATGGAGCAGGCCGGCCTGCCGCCGGGGAGATGCAACCTGGTGATCGGCCGGGCCGGGCCGATCGGCGAAGTTTTGTGCTCGCATCCGGCGGTCAGGGTCCTGAGCTTCACCGGTTCCACCGAGGTGGGCCAGTTGCTGATCCGCAGCACGGCGGCGCACATCAAGCGGCTCACCATGGAGTTGGGCGGCAACGCGCCGTTCATCGTCTTTGAGGACGCGGACCTCGAACCTGCCGCGAACGAACTGATCGCGAACAAGTTTCGGGCCAGCGGACAGACCTGCGTGTGCACCAACCGCGTGTACGTTCAGCAGCCCGTGGCAGAGGCGTTCACCGGACTCGTGGCCCGGCGCGTGGAAAAGCTGCGGGTGGGCAATGGCCTGGATCCCGAGACCGACATCGGTCCGTTGGTGGATCGCCAGGCGTTCATCAAGGTGGCCGAACACGTCCGGGACGCGCTGGCGAAAGGCGCCCGCCGCATCGTCGGCCACGACCCGGAGCCGCCTGCGAGCGACTGGGGAGCCTACTATCCGCCCACGCTGCTGGTCGACATCACGCCCGACATGCTGGTTTGCCGGGAAGAGACCTTCGGTCCGGTGGTGGCTGTCAGTACCTTCGAGAGTGAGGACGAGGTTGTCGACATGGCCAATGACACGATCTATGGGCTGGCGGCCTATGTCTTCACTCGCGACCCGGCCCGAGCCGACCGGGTGATTCGGCGGCTGAGCTTCGGCCACGTGGGGTGGAACACGGGAACGGGTCCGACTCCGGAGGCACCGTTCGGGGGGATGAAGCAGTCCGGCTTCGGACGTGAGGGCGGGCTTGAAGGACTGTTCGAGTTCTGCGAGACCCAGGTTGTCGCATCGCGATAGAAGGGCGGAACGGTGACTCAGGTCGCTTCGAGACGCAAGCTGGTCCCCCCCGGCGGCGTGCCCGTCACGATCGCCATTTGGCTGGCGTCCGCATCCGTTGCCCTGGCGCAGGACGAGCGGGGGTTGACGTCGTCTGCCCCGGCCGCCGGACCGGTCACTGTGGCCCTGTGGCTGTTCGATGAGCCACTTGACACACCGAGCCGGGCTCTGCTCGAAGACTGGACGATCAACGGTTACGACTTGACGCTTCACGCTGGAGCCCGCCTGGTACCGGGGCGATTCGGGAATGCCCTCGAAATCCTCGGCGGGTCTGGGCGTACCGCCCTTCGGCGATATATCGATCCGACGCCGCTGAATCTGGGCGACTCGGATTGGACGTGGGAGTTCTGGCTTCGGATGAAGGCGGCGGCCCGCAGTGGCGACGTGCTCTTCGAGATGCGGGGCGGCCCTTGGGATCGGGGGCCCAGCTTCGGGCTGGCGATCGGCGACACGCCGGGCGAGCTGCTGTTCACGTGTGAACCGTCGGGGATCAGGCAGACGCTCGCGACCCGCCCGGGCGTCTGGGCCGCCGGGGACCAGGCGTGGCATCACGTGGCCCTGGCGTATGCTTCGAGCGATCGCCGGCTGATGCATTGGGTCGATGGTGAGCTTCGAGCCAACGTCGTTTTGCCGACCTCGCTCAAGCCCCTGCCCGCCACCGGCGAGAACAGTCTGAGCGTGGGGGCGGATGTCAGCGGATGGCACCCCCTTCCCGCGTGGTTTGACGAGATGCGGGTGTCCACGGCGTTGGTGTACGAGGGTACTTTCAAGCCGCCATCCTCCTTCGGGCCTCCGAAGGAACCGCTGGACCTTGGGCCCGGGCCGCATCTGCTCATCGATGACTCGCTGATCGCGGAATCTTCTCATCTGTCGCGGACGACTCACGCCGCGCAACGTCTCGCGGACCCCGTCATCCGCGAGCGCGAAATCCGCCCCGGCTGGACCCAGCAGTGCGGCGGCTTTTCGGTCAGGTACGATCCGCCGAGCGGTATGTTCCGCATATGGATGTGCGTGAAAAACCTCGGGTTCGAGGAGCCCGACTATTACGCGAGCACCTACTGGGAGTCGAGCGACGGGCTGCATTGGCGGGCACCCGAGCTGGGAGTGCTGGAGTTCGATGGCCGGCGGAACCACAACATCATTATGACCGGCAGGACGCACAACCTGCGGTTTCATTCAGACGGCCTGATCGACGATGGTCTGGATGCACCCGATCCCGCGAAACGTTACCGGATCGGCTACTTCCCGCTCGACTGGCGGCAGGATCACACCCGAGGCTTCAACGTCGCCTTCTCACCCGATGGAATCCATTGGACGCCGTTCGAGGGCAACCCCGTGATGCGGCACTGGGACGTGATGGACGGCCATCCGGGGGCGGGCCTCAGCGTCGCGGACGTCAACGACCTGTTCTACGACGAGCAGCGTCGGGTCTACGTGCAGACGTACAAAACTTACGCTCTGCCGAACGAATACCCGCTGTCTCCCCAGCACCTCACCGACCGCTGGCGCGAGGTCAACGACGTGGTGCGCGGTTATCGGCGTCTCATCGGGCTGTGCACGAGTGAGGATTTCATCCATTGGACGCATCATCAGCGGATCGTGGTTCCGGATGATGCCGATGCGCCCGAGCTTCAGTTCTACAGTTTCACCATTGTCAAGCGAGGCGACCTCTACGTCGGACACGTGCGCTGCCTGGACGACCAGGCCGGAAAAGGCGGCGACGGCGTGGGGTGGATGGAGCTGGCCACCAGCCGTGACCTGTATCATTGGACCCGGCATCGTGACGTGTTCTTCGATCGAAACCCCAAAGAGAACGCGTGGGACGGCGCCATTGTCTGGCAGGCTCGTCCCGTTCTGGTCGGCGAGGAAACGTGGTTTTACTACCTGGGTCTGGGAGGGGGACACAAATCCGGCGCGCGGCACGTGGGGCTGGCCCGGATGCGGAAGGATGGTTACGTCTCTCGCGACGCCCGGGGAACCGAGGAAGGCCGATTGCGAACGGTCGCGATGCGGCTGCCGTTCGGGCCCGGCACCCATCTGACGCTCAACGCCCAAGTACAGCCGAACGGCTGGATCAAGGCCCAGGTCCTGGATGCGGGCGATCAGGTGATCGAAGGATACGGGATCGAGGCGTGCAGGCCGGTCAGTGGGGACGGTGTCTCTCTTCCGCTCACTTGGAACGATCGTCAGGACGTTTCCAGTCTGGCCGGCAAGACGATTCGCCTGGAGTTCCGCCTTCGTGATGCGTCGTTGTACGGCTTCGAGGTCTCCCGCGGTTCATGATCACGGTGGAGCGATTCCATGATTCGCTACGGCTTCGTTATGCAGCTTAAGGGCGAGGACGCGATCCGCGAGTACGAAAGGCTGCACCGCGAGATCGGTGAGGACGTTCTGGCCGCCCACCGGCGCAGCGGCATCCGCAACTACAGCATCTTTCGCGATGGCGTGCAGCTTTTCGCCTGCTTCGAGGCGGACGACCCGGAGGCGAGCATCGAACGGCTGGCACGCGAGCCGATCATGAAGGAATGGTGGGCCAAGACGAACCCCCTCATGGAGGTCGACTCGACCGGCATGCCGCGCATTCGGCGGTTGCCGGAGGTGTTTCATCTGGATTGAGGAAGCGGTATGGCCCCTGACATCCCTCCGGATGAGGCTTTGACCTTCGGCTGGGTGGACTGGCTGATCATCGTGGCCTACATGGCCATGCTCATCGGCATCGGCTGGTACCATTCCCGTCGTCAGACGACCCTCAAGGAGTATTTTCTGGCCGGCAAGCACATGCGGTGGCTGCCGATCGGTCTGTCGCTCATGGCCGCGCTGAACAGCGGCATCGATTACCTGACGCAGCCCTCGGCGTTTCTGAAGTTCGGCCTGGTCATCCTGCTCGCGAACGCCTCGTGGTTGATTCTGTACCCCTACGCCTTCTTCGTGACCATGCCGTTGTACCGTCGGCTCGACGTCTACTCGGCCTATGAGTACCTCGAGAACCGATTCCATGTGGCGGTGCGATGCCTGGCCGCCGTGATCTTCATCGCTTGGCGGCTGGGATGGATGGCCACCGCCCTGTATGTGCCTTGTCTGGCCTTCCACACCGCCACCGGCGGCCGAATGCCGCTCAAGCCCACCATCGTGATCCTGGGTGCGGTCGCTACGGTCTACACCATGCTCGGCGGCGTCAAGGCCGTCATCTGGACGGAAGTCATTCAATTCGGAGTCATGTTCGGCGGCCTGCTGCTCACGCTCATCATTATTCTCGTGAAGGTGCCTATCGATCTGAGCGGCCTCACCGCGGCGATGTTCCAGAAGGGCGCTGAAGCCGCAGCCGCGGGCCCCGCCTCGGGGTTTGTGTCCCAGGTCGTCGAGTTGTTCCGCGAACCCGTGACCTGGTACGGCGTGCTCATCGCCACCGTCGTCGGCCGACTGACGGGCTACACCAGCGACCAGGTCATGGTGCAACGTTTTCAGACCTCGCGTACGATACGCGACGTTCGCCAGGGCTTTCTCATCACCGCCATCAGCGACATCGTCTGGATGACCACCCTGGCGTTCGTCGGCGTGACGCTGTACCTGTTCTTCAAGGGCCAGTCGCTGCCCGACTGGGTCGCCCGGAACACGGACTATCAGTTTCCGTATTTCATGTCCAAGGTGTTCCCGCCCGGCGCCACCGGCCCGGTCATCGCCGCGATCGTCGCCGCCTCGCTGTCGGCCATCGCCTCGGCCATCAACTCTCAGAGCACGGTGGTGGTGGTGGACTTCTACAATCGTCTGGTTCTCCGGCGCAAGCGGCCCATAGAGAGTCCAGACCCCATCGAGCAGCGAACGCAACTGCGGTTGTCGCGAATGGCCGCGGTGGCCGCCGGTGTCGCCGGCACCCTGCTCGCCTGCCAGCTCGACCGCCTGGGCAAGCAACTCCCCCAGCCCCCACGCGAGTAGGGCGCTATTCAAACGGGACTGGTGCGGGTCGTTTGGCACGCTCTTTGCAAAGTCGGGGTACAATGGCATAGCGATGAACAAGTTATACACAGTCGTCCAGGA
>JACQVT010000017.1 GCA_016209665.1 Planctomycetota bacterium
ACCCTACACGGGGTATAAAGGGGACATTCTACTTTACTGGGGGTACAAAGGGGACATTCTACTTTACTGGAAAAGCAGAATGTCCCCTTTTTTCGGTTCGGGGTATAAAGGGGACATTCTACTTTACTGGAAAAGCAGAATGTCCCCTTTTTTCGGTTTGGAAAAGCAGAATGTCCCCTTTTTTCGTTTCGCTGATTCGATCCATCGTTCCTCATCGCTGGAAGATGGGGAGAAGCTGGTAGGGCGGGGTGAGGGCCAGGACCGCCAGGGCGGAGCTGTAGACGTTGCCGTACTCGGCGTCGGAGGTTCGTTCGGGGTCCCAACTACCGTCGGGTTTCTGGTTGTCGGTGAGGGTACGGAGCAGGACGGGGTAGAACTCGCCCCAGTAGCGGCCGCCGAGCTGGAACATGGCGTTGCTGCTGTAGAACGCCCCGTAGAAGAAGCGGTCGTGGAGCCTGGTGGCTCGGTAGTGGTCGTAGGGGTGCTGGAGCAGCCATTCGCCGGCCTGGCGGGCCTGCGGCGTCTGGTGGCGGCCGGCCAGCGACAGCGACAGGATGCCGGCGCCGGTCATGCCGCGGGTGGTGACGTGCTCGCGACCGTGCAGGGCATACCAGAAGTAACCGGTGGTCGGCTCGAAGCAGCGCATGACGTAGGCGCTGCCTTCGTCGATCGTCTGCGACGGCACGTCGAAGCCGGCGTTCTTGCAGGAGCGCAGGAACATGAGGTACCAGCTCGTCACGGACAGATCCGAGTCGCTGCTCTGGTGGCGGCGGACGTAGCGCCAGCCGCCGTTGTCGCCGGCTTGGCGCTTGGGGAAGGGTTGTCGCCGCAGGGCGTAGGCCAGGGCGGCGTCGAGGACGGGCTTGATCCGCCGGTTCTGATCGGGCGACATGCCGTAGAGTTCGCTGAGGGCCAGACCGGTGATGGCGTGGTTGTAGGCGGCGGCCTGGGCGGTCAGAAGGTTGTTGAGGTCGCTGCTCGCGGTCGGGGCGGCGCGGGCGAGCAGGCCGTCGGGCTTTTGTGCGGCGAGCATGTATTGGATCGCCCGGTCGAGAGCGGGGCCGTACTCGCCCTTGCCGGGCAGGTGGCCGGCGGACATGAACGCCATCACGCAGATGGCGGTGACCGCGGGTTGGCCGTTGGGACGGGTGGGGAACGATCCGTCGGGGCTCTGACGGGAGGCCATCCAACGCAGCGCCTGCTGGACCGACCGATCGAGTCTGGACCACTGGCGGGCGGTGAGCATCTCGGCGGGCGAGACCTCGGCCGGTCGGGTCTGCGCCGCGGGACCGACGGACTGGGCGCGAACAGTGTGCGCGCCGGCCACCGACAGCGATAATATAACCATCCCGACCCACCGCCACCCCGTGGTACGCGACGAGCAGTGAACGACATTCTCACTTCTCACTTCTCACTTCTGGCCTCCCGCTTTCTCACTTTCCCATTTTTTCGCCCGCTGGGCGTCGGCCGCCAGTTGCCGGAAATACGCGTCGATGGCCTGACGATACTGCTCGGGGGCGGTACGACCGGCGCCCTGGCGCAATTGGTCTTGCAACTCGGAGACGAAGACGTTCCAGTCGCGCTCGTCGCGGCCTGGGCCGACCGTGCCGCGGTCGTCGGGGTCGCCAGCATCGGTCACGGCAGGGGGCTTCTCCTGATCGCCGCCGCGCGGTGGAGGCCCGTTGTCGCGGTCGCGGGTGGCTTCCTCGAGGCGTCGCAGCAATTCCTCGGCCTCACGCTGGCTGGCCTGGGCCTGCATCGCGGCCTCCCGCAGCTCGGATTGACGGGCGGATCCGCGCTGCTGATTCCTGCCGGCGGCGTTGCGGCTCGCCTGGGCCTGGCCGCTTCTCTGTCCACCGCCGCCCTGTCCGCCGCTGCCGCTGTCGCCCGAGGCGGCCCAGTCGCCCTGGACGACGAGGTTCGAGTGCAGCACCGCGCCGAGCTTCTCACAGGCGTCGGCCTCCTGCTCAAGGGCCTTGAGCATCTTGGCGAGCTGGTCCTCGGCGGACTCGGCTTCAGCGCCCACCGGAGCGGCGGCTGGCTGATTGGCGAGATGTTCCTCCACGAGCGTCAACAGGTCGTCGAATGCCAGCTCACCCCGGGCAAAGGCCTCGACGGTCTCGGTCTCAAGGGGGATGGCGGTCTTCACGTCGTTGTTGTCCAGGGCCTCGCCGCCCTGCGACTGCTTCGGTGGAATCTCATCATTGAGCAGGCCCGAGAGGTCGGAAGCCTTCTCGGCAATTTCCGGCGACATGCGGGCGAGCACCGCACCGACGCGGTCGATCTTTTTGCCGAGGCGGGTGGTGTCGGCCTCCAGCCGGACCTGGTCGATGGCCCCGGCGGGCGGGAACTTGCCCTGAGCGATGGCATCGAGCTGATCGCCCCAGTCCTCGATGGCCACCTCGAGGTCATGGGCTTCGGTGACCCGACGGGCGGCGTATCGGGCGGCCTTGGCATCCGGCGGGGCGGCGGACGGCTGGCGTATGTCCTCGCTTGCGTCGGCCTCGGCGGGCCTCGTTTCGGCGGAACGATCGGGGCCGAGGGTCGGCAGCTCGCTGAGGGCAAACTGCATGTCGCGCAGTTCCTCGATAGCCTGGGCGACGAACTCGTTGCGCGGCCCAGCCTCGCCCGAGGCGGCCATCACCGGCAGCTTGCGCATGTTCGTCGCCATCTCGCCGGCGCGGGCGATGATCGCAGCCAGGGGACCATCGGTCTTGTCCATGCCGGCGGGAGCCCACGTTTGCAGGTTCTCGTGCGTTTCGGCGGTCTGGCGGACCAACTCGATGGCCTGGCTGAGCAGGGCGACCCGCTGGTTTTTCAGTACGTCCCCGCGTTTGTTCGGCTCGGCCCATTGGACGACGGCGTCGCGGAGCACGGTCTGCCGGCGGGCCAGAACCGTCATCTGGTCGCGAAGGGTCCTCGCGTCCTTGCGGCTCATGGCCATGAACCGCCGCCGCAGCTCGGGATCGTCGGCCAGCAGTTTGGCCAGCTCCTCCATCGCCTTCTTGCGGTTCTCGAGCTGGTCCTTGAGCAGCTTGGCGATCTGCTCGGCCACTTCGTCGGGTAGAATCTGCCACGCCCCGTCGCGAGGGTTGAGCGTCGGCTTGGCCGCCTTCAGCAGCGCCTGCATGTCCTCGACGAAGATCTGATGCATCTTGGCGATTTGCTTGACGGCCTCGGCGGCCCGCTCCCTGGCCTTGACGCTCTCGTACTTCTTCGTGAGAGCCTCGAGCAGTTCGCGGGCCCAGGCGATCTGGTGAGCGGCGGTGTGCAGCGACTTGAGCTGCTCGGCCGGCTGGGCCTTGAGCGACGGGGCCTCGGCGAGGATTCTGCGAGCGGGCAGCACGTGCTCGACATCGATGTCGGCAAGCTGCAGGCCGATGAATGCGTAGGGCGTGCCGGCGCTCTTTGCCTTCAGTTCATTGGCGGCCTCGTCCGCCCGCTGCAAGTGTTCGCGGGCGATGAGGTCTCGTTGCTCCTGCTCCTTGCTCCAAGGCTTCGACGCTTCGGCTTCGGCGACCATCGCGTCGGTGGTCTCGCCGGCCGCCTGGAGGGCCTCGCGCATCCGCTGCAAGTACGCGTCGATGGCGATCTGCAGCTTCTCGCGGGCCTGGCCGTCGAACGAGCCCGCCCACTCGTCCACCTTGATGCGCTGCGTCTTCGAGCAGGCCGTGGACTCACCCACGTCCAGGCTGCGCTTGGTCATGGCATTGGGCGGCGGCCGGCTGGAATCGTCCTGCGAGCAGATCTCCGGGTCATCGGAACTGCGCCCGCGCATCGGCGGGGAGCTGGCGCTGGACTCGCCGGGCTGCTGGTTCTCGGCGTTGCTGAGCCTGTTGTTGCGCGTATTGTCGACGGATGCCATTTCGTCCGCCGGCCGGCTGGCGGACGACCATTGTGCGGCCGGTTGGCTGGCGGATCCCTGCTGATCGCCGGCCTGGTTGCCGGACGCCGTCTGATTGGCAGGTTGACTGGTGGCTGCCGGGTGGCCCGCGGGCTGACTGGCCGCGGTCATCCGGCCGGTGGCATCGGCCGTCTGCTCGCCGGAGTCCCTGCCTGAGCCCGCCGATGCGACCTGTCGATCCGACCCCGTGGCGGTCCGCGTGTCACGGACGCGCACGGCGTAGGTCAGCTCGTCGCCGTTCTTCAGATCGAACGGCTTGAGGTCGAGGGGCACCTTGCCTTCGATCTGCCTGGCCCCTTCCTGGTCCAGCAACGGGATCGACGTGGTACGGGTCTCGGTCTTGCCCTCGGCGGTCGTTTTCGTGATCAGCAGTTCGGCCGATTGCAGGCCGAAATCATCCCGGGCGGTGAACTCGATCTCGATCTTGTCGTCGGGGGCGACGGTCAGATCCGCCTTGGGCGAGACGATCTCGACCTTCGGTGGCTGGTCGGCATAGACGATGACGCGCGACGGCGTGCCGCTATTGCCGAGGCCGTATCGATCGACCATCTTCGGCACGAAGGTAAAGCTCTCGGTCAGCGTGGTCTCGTAGCGGTACAGGTCGCCGCCCGCCGGCAGGGCCAACTCGCGGCGATCCTCGCCGCACGCCAGCTCCAGGTGGGCCAGCGGTTTGGTCGCCTGCATCTCCAACTCCATCCGGCTTCCCGCCAGGGCCCGCACCAGCCGCGGCAACGTGTCCAACTCCTGGACGGCCAGCTTGCTGTACGCCGGCGGCACGATGCGCATGCGGACCCGAGCCAGCCCGGGCAGCGACTCGGCCCGGATGGACTCCCAGCCGCTGGCACCGTCGCCGCATCGCCAACGGTATTGGAACGACTCGCGGACCGACCGGATGTAGTGCGAGAAATCGACCGCGCCGGCGGCCGCGCGGGCGATGTGGGTCGTCGTCTCCTTCCCGCCAGCGCTGCGGGTGGTCAGGGCGGCGGTGGATCGGCCGCGGCCATTGGTGATCGCCTCCAGCGGGAGCGACTCGCCGATCGGGACGACCCGGCTGCCGGTCATGGACAGGATGCCGGTCTGGCAAATGGGCGTGCGAGGAGCCCAGAATCGCCGGAGGAGCGTGGTCACCGGATGCGGCGCGATCATGTAGGCCACGACCAGGATCGTCAGCAGTGCCGCCGTCGTCGCGCCGTAGCGGCGCAGGCGGTGGGTGGCCGGGAACTGGCCCGGCTGCACCCAATAGCTCAACCCTACGGCCTCGGCGGCCAGCCGCCGGATGAACGCTCCGGCCCCGCGGACGCTGGGCGGATCCCGGCTTTCCGCCAGTTCCGTGAGCGTGGACCAGCGTTCTTGCAAGTCGGGCACCGACCGCTCGACGTCCATCGCGACCCGCGACAGCCGCGGCCAACCGACGACCAGCAGCCACACTTGTCGCCCCAGCACGAGCAAGGCCGCCGCCAGGGACGTCGCGGTCAGGGCGAGGCGCCAGGCGACCCGCGTGGGGCAGGCGAGGTCGTCGATCAGCATGGCGAGCAGCATCGCGGCCAGCAGAGTTGCCCCCGCCAGGATCAAACCCTCGATGATCGTGAACAGCACCAGACGACGCTGCACGCTGCGCAGCGTGGATTCGACCACGGGCGGTAGTTCGACGGGCGG
>JACQVT010000108.1 GCA_016209665.1 Planctomycetota bacterium
CGCGCCCCGAGCCGCGCCCCCAGCCGATCGAGCGGGCCCCCCGGCCCCCCGTCGACCAGCCGCGAATACGCTGAATTCGCGGAGCGTCCGATCGCCCAGAGGAAGCTTACCCTGCCACGGCGGGTCGCGGGCCCGCGTTCATCAGCCCCGCCAGGGCCTCGGCCATCCGGTCCAGCAGCGAGGCGTCGGGCAAAACCAGCGTCAGTTTCGGCCGGCCCTGCCCGTCGACCTCGACGCACTCGGCGAGACGGCGTTTCACCGCGTCGGTCACCTCGGGCGCCGGGCCGGCGCCGTTGCGGGCGCCGACCAACTCCCCCAGCAGCGTGAACCCGGCGGCCAGCAGTTGCCCGCCCGCCGCGGCGACGCGTTCACGCTGGGCCAGCCGCTCGGCCTCCCGGGCTTGGCGGGCTTCCTCGCTCTCGTCGACCGGAGCCGCCGCTTGCCGCCCGAGCAACACCTCGAGCCGCCGCTTGAGGTCCTCCGAGTTATTGGCGAGCTGCACCACGTCGACGTTCGACTCGACGTCCAGGGCCGCCATCGCCAGGTCCTGCTTGAGCGTCAACGTCTGGAGCAGTCCTTCCTCGATCGTCTTCTCGGTGATGAGCACGAACACCTGGACCGGCTGCTTTTGACCCATGCGGTGGGCCCGCCCGATCCGCTGCTCGAGCACGGCCGGGTTCCACGGCAGATCGACGTTGATCACGGTGTTGGCGGCCTGCAGGTTCAGCCCCGTGGCCCCGGCGTTGGTCATCACGATCACGCGGCAGGCCGGATCCCGCTGGAACGTGTGGACGATCTGCTGCCGTTTCTTCTGGGGCACCGATCCGTCCAGGCGAACGTACTGGGCGCTGCGCTTGCGGAGCAGCGGCTCGATGAGGTCGAGCATCGTCGTCCATTCGGAAAACAGGATGATCTTGCGGTCCGGCTCGCCCAGCAGTCGCTCGAACAGCTCGTCGAGCCGTTCCAGCTTGCTCGAATACCCCGGCCGCTGCTTGTCCACGAGGAACGTGCTGTCGGCCGCCATCCGGGCCATCAGCAGCGCCTTGCGCAGCCGCAGCAGGTCCATCTCGGTGAGGTACGGCTTGGCCACGATCTGGCCCACGATCTTGAGGTTCTCATCGTTGAGCCGCTGTTGCTCCTCGGTGGGCACGATCCGCACGATCTCGCTCGTCCGCGGCGGCAGCTCCTGCATGACCGACGCCCGCGTCCGCCGCAGAAGCATGGGCTTGAGCTGCTCGCGAAGCTGGGCGAGGTTCTTGTAACCCAGGACGCGACCGTTCTCGTCCGTGATGCGATGACGGTTGAAGAACCTGAACGCCGGCCCCAGCCGACGGTCGTCGATGAACTGGGCCACCGAGTACAGCTCCTCCAGCCGGTTCTCCAGCGGCGTCCCGGACAGCACCAGGGCGAACGGCGACCTCAGCCCCTTGATGACCCGGGCCGTCTGGGCCTCCCAGTTCTTGATCCGCTGACCCTCGTCGAGCACGATCAGGTCCCAGCGCACCCGCTCGATCGCGAGGATGTCCCGCAGCACCTGCTCGTAGTTGCAGATCGTGAAAAAACACTCGTTCTCGTACTGGCGGACCCGCTCTGCCGCCCCGCCGAGCACGAGTTGGCAGTCGCGGTGCGAGAACCGCTCGATCTCGCTCCGCCACTGCGATTTGACCGAGGCCGGGCAGATCACCAGGACCTTGGAGATGCGGGCCTCGCGGGCGAGGAACTCGGCCACCCCCACGCCCTGGATGGTCTTGCCCAGGCCCATGTCGTCGGCCAGGATGGCCCGCCCGGCCCCGACGGCAAAGGCGATGCCTTCCAACTGGTAGGGGAGCAACTCGGTCTTGAGCAGTTCCTTGCGCAGGGGATGACGGCTGACGTTCCGGCGGATATCGGCGACCCGTTCGGCGATCCGCTCCGCGAACAGACGGCGGTTGATCAGTTCCTCGGCGTCCGGGTAAACGATGACCTCGTGGCCCAGGGCCTCCAGTTTGCCGAGCCGCCCGACCAGGTCGCCCGCATCCTCGATGGCCCGGTCCCGGATCGGCCGAACGATCCGCTCCACCGCATCGTGCACGCTCTCGGGCAGGAGCAGCCGCAACTCCATCTCCCGGCCATAGCGCACGTGGACGGCGATGTCCCGATGCCGATACCCGCGGCCGCGCACGCTCGTGGGGAACCGCGACTTGACGTGCTGCTGCGTCTTGAGGATGTGCTTGCACGTGCCCAGCGTGTTGGTGCGGAAGTCCGGACACGTGCAGTACGACTCGCCGGGCTGGTAGCCGCGAAGGGCCACTCGGTAGGTCTTGCCCGACAACGCGCTGGTCACGAGATAGTCGGTCCAGGGCCGCTCGGGATCCGTCGGGCGAATCCGCATCCGCTCGAGGCGGGCCCGCTCCTTGCGGTCCTCCAACGCCTGGCGGACGAGCTGGGCCTCGCCCAGGCTCTCCACCGGCGTCCGTTCGGCTGGCGGGGCGGACAGACCCAGGGACATCTTCTCTTCCAGGATCAGCGAGAACGCCGCTCCGGCGTGTACGCAGCCTCTCCCGTTGCAGCTCGTGCAGTTGAAGTGCAGCCGGTCGCGGGCATCGGCCCGCAGCGTGACTGAGACGATGGCCTCGGGAAGCTTCAGGCGAAACAGGTCCCCCGCCAGGTAGACCTGCTCCGTGATGTCGATCTCATACTTGGCGCCGCGGCGGATGAGTTGAGCGCCCTCCTCGCCGAGCAGCCGGCAAGCCTGGAGGTAGCTCAGGCGGGACAGGCGGTCTCGTAGCGTCAGCTCCCGTCGACGGGTCTTGGTCCTAGCCATCGGACGTGCCCTCCGTGCATGGTTCCTCGTTCCCCGACGCTTCCGTGCAGCCTCGGGCGAGCGCCCGACATCTTGCCGCAAACCGCCCGGGATTTCCAGAGCATTCTGGTCCGTTTCCCGGCCCAGGGTGCATCCGCCGGGTCGCGGCGCCAGCCCCCTGGGAGTCGGCATGTGCGAGGGTGGGAAAGTGAGTTCTGGGCATCGCCCGGCAGGGCGAACGGTGGTTGCCAGGGACTTTGAGTCCCTGGTAGCCTGATGTGTCTGCTTTCGGGCGAGACAGGTCCCGGTTCGACCTCGTTCGTGGCGTCGTAGCGGCCGGCGCCTCGCCGGCCGTTTGGCGGGACGGGGCATCCGGCGGGACCGCCGGACGCTCCTTCCACGGGCACGATATCTTTGTGGAAGAAGCGTAAGGAGCAGCCATGCGCCGGCGCGATTTCCTGTCGAGTTCAGCCGCGGTTACGGTAGGGGCCCTGCTGCCCCGATTCAGTTGGGCGGCGAACGTGCCACCCGACGTCAGGATCACCCGCGTGGTCAGCTTCGAGCTGGAGTCGACGCGCCCCAAGCACGTGGGCAAGAACTCATACCGTCACGACCACGGCATGCAGGCATTCGACCGCGTCCTCCGCGTCTACACGAACAGTGGGCTCGACGGCTTCGGCCCGTGCTCAATGGGAGCCAATGAGTGCGCGACGCTGCTCGGCAAGTCGCCCCTGGACCTGTTCGACCGCGACGCCCGCAAGGTAACCGGCCCCCTGGCCCGCTACACCGCGCCGATCTGGGACCTCCTCGGCAAGCTCCTCAACAAGCCGGTCCACGCGCTTCTGTCAGAGCCCCAAGCGCCAGCGCGGGGTTCCTCCCCAGCCGCCGGCGCCCCCGCGACATCCGTCCCCGTCTATGACGGCTCCATCTATTTCACCGACCTGCGCCCGCAGCATCTGGCCGACTGGCCCAGCGAATTCAAGCGCGAACTCGACGCGTCGATGGCCGCCGGCCACCGGGCGTTCAAGATCAAGATCGGCCGCGGCAGGCTGTGGATGCTCGCCGAGGACGGCTACCGGCGCGACGTCGAGGTGGTCCGCCTGATCCGCCGCCACGTCGGGCCCGGGATTACGCTCGCGGTCGACGCCAACAACGGCTACGACCTCGAGGGCACCAATCGGTTCGTCCAGGACACCGCCGTGTGCTAGCTGGCGTTCTTC
>JACQVT010000146.1 GCA_016209665.1 Planctomycetota bacterium
GCGCTACCCCACTGGCCGGCGCCGGTCTCGGGGGTGATGCGTTTGATGCCGAACTGGTTGTTGTACCAGGCCTGGGCGACGGCGGTGTTGGGCTTGTGGCTGCCGGCGGGGCTGACGCCTTCGTTCTTGTAGTAGATGCGGGCGGGCGTGCCGAGGGCTTGCTCCAACGCCCGGGCCCGGTAGAGGGGCGACGGCCGCCAGCCATACAGGATCTGCAGGATCTCGTCGGGGATGGTGATCCAGCGCTCCCGGCTGACCTCCTGCTCGATGAGGTTCATGGGGAAGACCGGGGCCAGCATTTCGGGTCGGACGGGCTGGCCGTCGGGCCCCAACGGCGGCTGCATGGGGGTGGGTAGATCGGCCGCCAGGTTGTACCACTGACGCGGGATTTCGCTCTCGTCAAGCAGGACCTTGATGTTCATAATATCACCTATGACATGAGGTTACGACTGGGATTCCCTTCCGTCGGAGCCTCGGGACCACGGATTGGCCGGGCGGGGCTTTCGCTCCGCATGTCCGACGTCAGCAACGGCCAACCCGGGTGCGACCGGCGGAGCGGAAGGCGGGCAAGGATGCCCGCCCCCCCAAAATCGCGGCCACCCCGGGTGCTGCCGGCGGGACGTCTTGGGGCGGCATTATACTGCGGCGCAGGCTACCTGTCGATAAGGTTCGTTTTCAATCCAGCGCATTCGCGGGCGGTGCCGAAGTTGTGAAATACGCATTGTTGGCGAGATGTGGGCATCTTTTTTGCTGGGGATGTTGCTTTTTCGGTAGGGCTCGCGCACAATGTCGCTCGCCTCGGGCGGCAGCGCGGCCGTCGAGGTGGTCGTGCGGGGTTCCCGGCGCGGGGAGCTGCATGGCCGGTCCCCTTCGGTTTAACGCAGGATAACTCGCTCAGGCATGAAAGGAGTCCATCCATGACTCGGATTGCAGCCATCGGTCTGCTGTTGGTGTTCACGTCGATGGCGTGGGGTCAGGAGGCCGCGACCGAGCAGCCCCAGGAAGGAGCTGCGTCCGCGGTCAAAGAGACGGCCACGACCCAGGAACAGCCGGCGGGGCCGCCGACGCCCAACTACAGCGGCGACCTGATGCACCGGCGGGCCCTGACGGGCGACTGGGGCGGGTTCCGCAACGATCTGGCCGCCATGGGCATCACGCTGGACGTGGGCGTGACGCAGATCATCCAGGGCAACGCCCACGGCGGGGCGGACACGAAGAACGCCTTTCGCTACTCGGGGTCGACCGACTACACGTTGACGCTGGACACCGGCAAGATGGGCCTGTGGCCCGGGGGCACACTGCTGTTGAATGCCGAGACCAAGTGGGGCGACGGCATCCAGCGGAAGGTCGGCGCTCTGATGCCGGTGAACCTGGACGCCTATAAGCCCGGTTTCGGCGAAGGCTGCATGATGACGCTGTCAGAATGGATCATGTTCCAGGCCCTGTTCGAGGGCAAGGTAGTTCTCGTGGCCGGCAAATTGGACGGCTCGCGGGCGTTCGACCGCAACGTGTTCGCGAATGACGAGCGGACGCAGTTCATGAACGCCGCGCTCCGCAACAACATGATCATCCCGACGTTCCTGCCCTACACGAACCTGGGCGCAGGGGTGGTCCTGAACCCGTTCGATTGGCTGTCGATCGTGACCGCGGTGGCGGACACGGAGGGGCAGGCCAAGACGACGGGCTTCGAGACGACGTTCCACGGCCCGACGCACACGACGGTGAT
Source organism: Planctomycetota bacterium (assembly GCA_016209665.1). Classification (GTDB taxonomy): domain Bacteria; phylum Planctomycetota; class Phycisphaerae; order UBA1845; family PWPN01; genus JACQVT01. The sequence goes on from JACQVT010000146.1 coordinate 1,727, forward strand.
CCACGAGTGGGACGTGAAGGTCAAGCCGTTCGGGCTGCCGGGCAACCAGCGGGTGGGCTTCGTCTGGAGTTCGAAGGAGTTCCCGGAGCTGCAGCCGATCTCGCCGTTCAAGGAGACCGGACCGTTCCTGCTGTCGGTCGTAGGGCCGAAGATCTTCAACAACCTGGCCAAGCTGCTGCCCTACGAGCACAAGAACGACAACGTCGGCGTGTACTACAACTTCGATCAGTACCTGTACACCGAGAAGGACGATCCCACGCAGGGCATCGGGATGTTCGGGCGGTTCGGCTGGGCCCGCCAGGACGTGAACCCGGTGGCCCACTTCTACAGCATCGGAGTGGGCGGCAAGGGCGTGCTGCCGGACCGCGACCGGGACACGTTCGGCGTGGGGTACTACTTCGTCGACCTGAGCAACGACATGCCGTACTGGTTCCACTCGGAGCAGGGCATCGAGTGCTACTACAACGTCGAGATCACGCCCTGGCTGCACATCTCGCCGGACTTGCAGGTGATCGTCAATCCGGGCGGGACCAGCGCGAACGACGTCTCGATCGTCTACGGGTTCCGCATGCAGATGAACCTGTAGCCCGGGCAGGGGGCATCAAGCCAACAACGATTTGAATCTGCGCGTCCCGGGTAGCGTCCGGCGCCCTCGCCGGCCGGTCGGCAAGAGAGGGCGTCCGGCGAGCGCGCTGGACGCTGCCGGCGCGGGCACCCGATTCGTCTGGAATCCGTATCAGTCGGCGCAGTCCGCAGCGGCGGCGATGTTCGGTCCGCTGAAGCAGTCGTGGAAGATGGTGAAGTCGGCCTCGTCGACGTCGGCGTCCCGGTCGAGGTCGGCGAGTTCGCAGTCGGGGGCGCGGGCCAAGCCGTTGCCCGTCAGGCATGCCTGGAAGCGGCCGAAGTCCTCCTGATCCACGTCGCGATCGAAATCCTGGTCACCGGCCTGCCGCACCAGCAGGCGCACGGTGACGGTCTGGGGCGCGTTGATCGCCGCCGGGTCGTCGATCCGGACCGCGGCGACGTGCTCGCCCAACCCGAGTCCTGTCGTCGCGTAGTGGACGTCGAGGAGGACGGATTGGCCGGCGGGGACGGGGCCGGTGGCGGGGGAGGCGCTCAGCCAGGCGGCGTCCGCGCTGGCGGTGTAGTTCAACTGCGTGCATTGCGTGCCCGTGTTGGCCAGCGCGACGTGGTCGTCGGGTGGGGAGCGGCCGGGGTCGGCAATCGGGCGCAGCGTCAATGGCGTCGGCTTCACCTCGGGCATCAGGTGTACCCGCACCACGTCCAGGTAGAAGGGCTCGGACGAGAGGTTGGCGATGCGGAAATCCGCGCCGTTGTTCTGGCGGTCGCCGAAGTAGGCGTCGGTGACGTGAGCCTGGAACTGTTTCCAGGTGTTCGTGCCCGTGAGGGTGATGGTGCCGCCGAGCTTGTAGGGGTCCGCCCCGTCGTATTGGAGCGTCAGCGGTCCGCCGGTGCCGTCGTAGTAATCGATGGTGATGAACAGGTTGGGCCGGTTGCCCGCGTAGGAGAACGTCTCGCTGGCGTCGAAGTAGATGAACAGGTTGGTGGTGGTGGGGTTGGCCACGCGGCGGCAGTCGCGGCCGCCGATGGTGGCGGGCACGGTCTGGCCGTCGAAGACGACGATGCGCCGAAGGTCGTCTTCGACGTCGGAACTGCCCAGATCGACGGTCAGCACGGTTTTGGGGGCCAGGCCGGGCGGCGGCGGATTAGTGAACAGCGCGGCGATGGTGTCCTCCTCGCCGCAGTGTTCGCTGTAGGGGGAATAGTATGCGGGCGGGTAGGGCACGTCCGGGTTGCCGGTGGGCTGGCCGGTACAGGCGGCCAGGCAGATGGGCCGACGACCGGGCATGCTGAGGTACACCCGCCGGTTGCAGTAGATGCTGGTGTAGGTCCGGACCTCCCAGTAGTACTGGGTGAGGAAGGCCCGCCGCTGCCAGTCCTGCTTGTAGGCGAAGCCGGTGATCTCGTCGAAGGCTCCGTTAGCAATGGGCGGCTGCGGCGTGCAGGCGTAGTTGTCGATCTCGAGCAGGACGGGCAGGTCGGCCACGTTGTTGACGAAGGCAATCAACTCCTCCCCGGAGCCGTCGGGCAGGCCGGGATTGATCTCCAGGCCGTGCGGGTAGCGGTTGGTATAGCGGACGCGGGAGGGAAAGCAGGCGTAGTCCAGCATCTGCTCGTCATTGTGATAGCGGCTGACGACATGGGAAGTCAGGAGCACGGCGTGACGGAAGCCGCTGCGGGCAGCTTCATCGCGGGCGAACTGGCGGAGTTCGTTCAGCACGACGCTGTTGTTGTCGCGCGAGGCGGTGAGACCGAGCTGGCCGAACCAGATCGACTCCACGCCGGCATCGATGTACTCCTTGAGGAGATAGCGGTAGTAGAGTTTGGTTTCGGTGCTGGTGATGTCGGGCACGCTCTGCCCGGGCCCCCAGTGGTTGATGAAGCCCCAGTTGGCGGGGAAGAAGTTGGGGTAGTGGAAGTAGTGTCGGCCGTCGCTGTCGTTGGGTGAGGGTGTTCGGGTGGCGTTGATGCCCTGGGCCTCCATGTAGTTCCACAGCCACTCAGGGATGAGC
>JACQVT010000147.1 GCA_016209665.1 Planctomycetota bacterium
ATCCACATCAGCGAGTTGAGCGAGGACCGCATCCGCAAGGTCGACGACGTGGTGCAGGTCGGCCAGACGGTCCAGGCCAAGGTGCTCGAGGTCGACGAGGAACGGCGGCGGATGTCGCTGTCGATCCGGGCCCTCCATACCGACCCCCAGTACACCGGCGAGGAATCCGCCCCTCCAACCCCGCCCCCGCCGCAAACGCCCAAGAAACGCAAGAAGCCGCTCAAGGGCGGCCTGGAATGGTGACCGCGCCAAAAGCCGCGAGCCGAGGGTGACGGCGACGCGGAGGGCAAAGTCTTTCGCCGCGTCCCTCCGTCCCCGCGTCCCTCCGTCCCCGCGTCCCTCCGTCCCCGCGTCCCCGCGTCCCCGCGTCAGCGTCCCTGGTGCTGACCGGTCTCGCCGGCGAGCGGGCCTTCGGCGTCTTCTTCTTGGGGGCGATGGGCATCACTCGGCCGCCAACATATAATCGCCGATGAATAGCCAGGCTCTGATTACCGAGCAGGCCGTCTACAATGCGACGCTGATCCACCGCACGGACGTGACGCCGGAATTGAGCGTCGTGCGTTTCCGGCCGGACAGCGGCCTCATCCCCGAATTCCTCCCTGGACAGTTCATCAAGCTCGGGCTGCCGCGCGAAGAGGGCGTCGAACCCGTGCAGGCGGGCCCGGGGCGGCCGCGATCCGGACCGCGGTTGATCCGCCGGGCCTATTCGATCGCGTCATCCCCCAGGCAGCGCGACTGCGTCGAGATTTTCGTCGTGCGGGTCGAGGGCGGGAAACTCACGCCGAAGTTATGGGTCCTCGATCTGGGCGGCCGGGCCTGGATGGACGACAAAATCTCCGGCCGGTTCACCCTCGACCCGGTCCCGCCCCATAAGGATGTGGTGATGGTGGCCACGGGCACGGGGATCGCGCCCTTCGTGTCGATGCTGCGGACCTATCACGATCAGCCCCGGTGGCGGCGGGCGGTCCTGATCAACGGCGTGCGCTACGCGCCGGATCTCGGTTATCGCGAGGAACTGGAAGCCCTGGCCCGTGCCAATCCCCGCGTGCGGTACATCCCCATCGTGTCCCGCGATCCGGGCGACGGAGCGTGGACCGGCTTGCGGGGCCGCGTGCAGGTCGTGCTCGATCCGGCAGTATATGAGTCGCAGGTCGGTGCGGCCCTGGACCCGGACGACTGCCACGTCATGCTCTGCGGCAATCCGGAGATGATCGACTCCGTCCAGGCGATGCTGGCCCAGCGCGGATTTCGGCCCCATTCCTCCGATCAGCCCGGTAATATCCACTTCGAGCGGTATTGGTAAGTCCGCCCGATGCCGCGCCGACGGCCCCAGCGGCCCTTCCTCGGCCGTTTGCCCCCCGTGTTCCACGAATCGTATGAATAGCTCGGGAGTCAGTGCCCACAAAGGGGGGATCACGGATGAGCGCGACAGTACCGGCCGGCTACGCACCCGTCACCGTGGTCCGGCGCGAGGTCGACCGGTTTCTGGAGGCGGCCCGCAAGCGCAGCGAACAGGACGGCCACCATCGCCGCCGGGCCCGGCGGCGGCACCATCGATCGTGGCCGCTGCTCGTCTCACTCACCGGCAGGCCGTTTGACGCCGACATCAGCGCCGCCCTGCACAACGCCTCGGACCTGGGCATCGGGTTTCTGTCGCCGGTGAACGTCGTGCCCGGCGCCACCGTCTATCTGAAGCTTTTCTGCTACGATGACTTCTGCCCGCGGGTGCCGGCGAAGGTGAGGCACGTGACGCACACGCGGCACGGTTTCCTGGTCGGCTGCGAATTCGACCTCGCCGACGAGACCGCCTGCCACCGCGCCGTGGAACTCGGGCGGCATTCCCGCAAGTGCCGCGCCGAAGACTGATGTCCAATCCCGTTTCAACGTGTCGACTCCGTCGATTCGAAGCCCCAGGCAAACCTGTCTGGGGCTTGCCGACGCCACCACACTGAGGCAACTCATGCGGGCCTCGATTCCGGGTGACTGTCATTTGGAGCTATAATCCCATGCAGCGATGTCCGCCGACGGCAACAAGGAAACGGTCAAGGCATTGTTCACCAGTCACCCACGCAACTGGCGGCAGAACCGCTACGTCTACCCGGTGATCAGCCGGCGGAGCGG
>JACQVT010000111.1 GCA_016209665.1 Planctomycetota bacterium
GTGGAGGGGTCCAACACCCGGACCTCGCCCGCCTGGTTGCCGACGACGATATCGTCATCCGCCTGCACGGCCAGGGCGCTGATCGCCCCGAACCCGCCCTGGCTGACCAGCGGCGTCTGCAAGTCGCTGCTCCGCACCTGGATCTCGCCGTCGCTGGTGCCGATCACCACTCTGCCGTCGCTCAGGACGCCCAGCGCCGTGATGTCGGCCCCAAACGCCCCCGCCGACCGCGTGAAGCCTCCCAGGTCCGGGGACAGCGTCGTGCCGTGACGAAGCTCCACGTAGCGGTCGTCTCGCGCCACGACGATGGTATCGTCGCTCTGTACCGCCACCGCCACGCCAAGAATCGGCACCCCGCCCGCCGCGCCCAGGTTCTCGTCCGGACCGGTCAAACCCAGCGAGCCCAGCGGGTCTCGGCGGAGACGGCCCTGCTGGTCCACCGCCAGTGCCGAGTTCGAGTAGATGAAGATCAGATCGTCATCGCTCTGAACGACGGAGTCCGGCAGTCCTTCGTCGCCGAACAGAGCCGGTCCCCCGCCGGCGATGATGGCAGTCAGGTCGGCATTGCGAACCTGGTTGTTCGTCCCGTTGCCGCTGCCGATGAACACGCTGTCGTTGCTGAACACGGCGATCGTCCTGACCGGCGCCCCCAGCCCGCCCCCGCCGCTGCCTGGGATCACTGCCAGGGTCAGCGGATCGCGCTTGTTGAAGCCCCCGTTGCCCGCTCCGTCATCGGTCCCCGTGATGATGCTGTTGTCGCTCTGGACCCCGAGAACCACCTGACCTCCCAGACCCGAAATCGAGACCTGCGGGCCCAGGCTCCCGGTCAATACGGAGACTTGGCCGTTCTCCGCCTTGCTGGCGACGACGATCCTCTCGAACTGCCCTGTGGCCGGCAGAATCCACACCCCTAGAACGAGCCCGATCGAACAACTGATCCTCACCCATCCCGTCGCTTTTCCCATGACGATGTTCCTCTGCTCTCCTTGGAGGGTCTCTCCAAGTGCCCTCTGACGTGCGTCCACCGCCCGCCAACGCTGCGTCGTCTCTCGATGCCCGCGCTGCCCCGGGAGCCTGAGCCCTCAGGAGCCACCCTACTGTAGGGGGCGGTTCCCTCGTCGCCTCGCCAGAACCGCACCCGCGGCACACAGCAGCCACAGGCTCGCCGGCTCCGGGACAAAGACCGCCACATCCGTGATCGGGCCTAACCCGCTCTCCGTGAACTTGGTGACCAGAGACGGGCTCAGCAGCCGAAGGTCGCCCGATCCGGTTCCCACCACGATGTCGTCGTCATGCTGGACGGCCAGGGCGGTGATATCGCCGAAGCCGCCATTCCCGTACAGGACTGACTGCAGATCGGCGCTGCGCACCTGAATCTCACCTGATACCATCGCGACCACCACGCTGTTGTCGCTGAGGACGCCGATCCCGGCGATGTCGCTGCCGAACGGGCCCGCGCTGCGGGCAAAGCCGCCGAGGTCCGAAGACAACGTCACGCGATTCCGAAGCTCCACCACGCGGTCGCTTCGGGCCAGGACGATGGTGTCGTCACTCTGAGTCGCGACATCAACCCCGTACGTCGCGCTGCCGGCCACCGACTCGTCGACCCCCACCAGGAACAAAGGCGACGCGGCATCCCGCCGGATCCGGCCCTGGCCGCCGCTGTTGTACAGGATCAGGACTTCGTCGCTGTTCCTCATCCCCGAGGATGCGGTCACGCCGCTGCCCACGCCGGCAGGACCTCCGATAATGCCCGTCAGCATGGGATTGCGGGTCTGCTGCGACGCCCCATTGGCCGTCCCGATGTACACGTTGTCATTTCGGAGAACCGCCAGCGTGCTGAACGGCTGCCCGATACCCCCGCCACCGCTGCCCGCCACCGGAGCCAGTGTGTTCGGGTCCCGCTTGCCGAAGGCGTCAGCCGGCGAACCCACACCCACGATCAAGCTGTTGTCGCTCTGGACGCCCAGCTTCACCGGTCCGCCGAACCCGAAGTTGCTGGTGATCGGAGCCAGATTACTGCCGCTGCGAATGTAAATACCTCCGTTGCCCGCGGCACCACCCACGGCGACGTCATCCAGAATCACCGCCATTGCCGTCGACGCAGCCCAGAAAAGGGCCGCCGCGGCCGCCA
>JACQVT010000112.1 GCA_016209665.1 Planctomycetota bacterium
CCATCAGCCCCCGCTGAACCAGGCCCTGGACCAGCCGCGAGGCCGCCGGCAGCGAAAGGCCGAGGTGTTCGGCCATCGCCGACAACGAGGCGTCCGCGTGGTTGCTCACGAAGACCAAGGCCCGGAACTGCGGGACCGTCACGCCGCCCCGCCGGTGCCGCCGCATCTCGTGGCGGATGAACCGCATCACCACCGGCACCGTGGCCAGCAGGTGCCGGGCACACTGCCCAGACGAGGCCCGGCGGACAGTTGCCTTCCGCAATTGTTGCATGTGCTAATTGTAAACCGCCGGGCGGGGTGGGGTCAACGCGGGATCCGCCATGTGGCCGGGGCGAGCCCGCCGGCTCGCCGGTGGAGTCGCCCGCTCGGTGGGATCGTTTACTGTCGCGAACCGCTGCCGCCGCCGGGATTGTCCGATCGGCGGTCCTCACGGCTGTCGCGGTCGCGCCGGCTTTCGGACCGGCCCGATCCATACGCCGGTCGCGAGGTCGCCCCGGCGGGCTGGGATGTCGGTGGGGAGACCCCCGCAGCTTGCCGTTGGGCGGCGGAGGGAATCCGGTTCAGGCGGCCCTTGAGTTCGTCGAACATGCGGACCACCGGCTGGTTCAGCTCGGCCAACCGTTTCTCGCGCTGGCCGCCGTCGGTGAGCTGCCGGGCCTGCTCGAAGTCCACGCGGTGCGACTGCTCGTAGGCCACGCGTCGCGTCTCCACCTCGCGCAGGACCGAGTACGCCGTCGCCTGCTGGGCCGGATCGAGCCCGAACTGCCGGACGAAGTCACGCACGTACTGCTCCCAGGGGCCGATCGGGTTTTCGACGATGGCCCGGCGCGACCGCGAATCGGGCCGAGACTCGCCCGGCCGGCCGCCCTCCCCGGGTTGCTCGGTACCCGACGGTCCGCCATCCTCGCCGCGCCGTCGGCGGTACTCATCCCGGCGCTGCTCCCAATCACGCCGTCGAGAATCGCGGTCGCCGTCCCATTCGCCCGGCGGCGGAGCGTCCCTCCAAGATCTTGGCGGAGGTGCGCCATCCGGTGAGAACGGCGGAGGCGGCGGTCCGGCCGGCTCGTTCGGCGGGGTCTGCCCGCTCTCCTGCTCTTCCTGCCGGCGACGCTCTTCCCAACGCTGCCGCATCTCCTCCCGGCGGCGGTCCCACTCTTGCGATTCGGCCTGTCGGTTCGCGCGGCCGCGCTCCACCTGCTCGGACGGCAGCACCTTCTCGACCTCGCCCGTCACCGTGTCCGAGTTCATCAGCGGCGATTCCCGCCACAACGCCCGCATCCGGTCGCGAACCCGGGCCTCCTCTTGCTCGTCGACCTGTCCCCCGACGTCCCGGGCGCTGCGCAACTGCTCCATCTGGCTGCGGAGCGACTGGAACTCCTGCATCCGCTTCTCGGAACCCGCCTGGTGCTGGGCCTTCAACTCGTCGAGCCGGGTCCGCACCTGGGCCTGCTGGTCGTCGCTCAGCTCGTAATAGCGCGTCATCCGCTCCAGGTTGCGCTCGACCATGCGGTTCTCGAACTCCGCCCGTTCCTCGGGCGTGGGCGGGCCGCGCCGGTCGCGCCAGTCTCCGCGGGGACCTCGGCCGCCTTCGCGCGAGGAGTCCGGTCCCCGATCGCCCCAGAAGCCGCGCCCGCGGTCGCCGCCAAACCCCGGCCCGCCGTCGCGTGGGCCATCCCGCCCGCGCTCGCCCCAGGACCCCCGACCGCCATCACCGGACGAGTCGCGTCCCCGCTCGCGGCGGGACTCCCCGTCGTCGGCCCGGGGCTGCTCCGGCCCCCCATTGTTCGGCGCCGCCTGCTGGTCGTTCCGTTGTTCGTCCTGCCGCCGGTCGCGCGAGAATCCGCGCCGCCCGCCGCGACCCGACTCCTGTCCGTTCGCCGGCGGGACGGCGAGCCCGATCCCGACGATCAACGTCAGAATGCCGAAGCGTTTGAGAGTCATGATATCGAGCCTCCATCGCTCAGGTCATGCGTTCGAGTTCCGTCTGACCGACGGTCTCCTCGCTCCCGCGTGAATCACCGCGGCGAACCGCGGCGGACCCACTCATCTTTCCCCGCCGGGCCGCGTGGCCGAGGAGCGCTCGTGCCGTTTGCCGCCGTCGTGCTCCCGCCCGCCGCTACGGCGCCAGTCGCGGGGCCCCCGCTCTGACTGGTGCCGCCGCAACACTTCTTCGTACTTCATGCGCTGGTCGGCGGTCAGGATCTGCTTGGTCCGCTCCACCGACGTCTCGAATGCGCTCCGCCATTCCCTGTCCATCGCCGCCATCTGGTCCGCGTGGCTCTTGAGGATCTCTTCGTACCGCGGCTTGTCCTCCGGCCGGATGAGGGCCGCGATCGCCTCGTCGCGCTCGCGGAACAAGTGCCGGCGGCGGTCGTCGCGGTCGCGTCCGCCCCGGGCCGCCGTGTCCGACCATATCTGGTCCAATTGTTCGCGCTGCGCTGGTGTCAGGTCGAGTTCGGCGGCCAGCCAGCCCCCCCGCGAAATCGGCTTCGGCGCCACCGAAGCGACCTGGGGCCGCGGAGCCGTCCCCACCACCAGACCGGCCGCGAACGCCACCAGAAAGCCGCCCACTACCACGATCTTAGTCATCGTAAATCACCGCTGCTTTGCCAGGACAGGTCATCCGCCATCCACTGAGCCAACACCAACTCCGAGTTCGGGCCGTCCGCCGCTTCGGAGGGCGGGGTAGGAGTAACGGCGACGGTCTCCCAGACACTCGGCCGGTGGTTCGTCTCGCCGCCGACCACGGGCTGCCGGATCAGCAGGGCCCCGATCAGGACGGCCGCCGCCGCCGCCGTCATCCACCCCGCGATCCGCAGCACCGCCCGGTCCGTCGCCGCGTGCCGACATTCGGACAGCCGCCGCAAGACCACCTCCGGCAACACCGTCCGCGGCATCCTCGAGATCAGCAAAGACAACCCCCGCAGCTCCGCCAACAGGCGGCGACATTCGGCACACGCGGTCACGTGCGACTCGACCGCCGACCGTTCCGTCGGCGACAACTCGCCGTCGTGATAACGATGAATCTCGTGCGTCCGCTCGCAGGTCATGTTCGTCTCATCCGAAGGTGCCGAAAGCCTCTCGTCAATCATTGCAGGTATCCCCTGAACCGTTTCCGCATCGCCTCGCGAGCCCGGTGGAGCCGCGACTCGATCGTGCCCCGCGGCACACCCAGGGCCTCGGCCATCTCCTCGTATGTCAACCCCTCGACCTCCCGCAGCACGATCACCGCCCGGTGCTCGGGCGAGAGGCACTCCAGCATCGTCGCCAGATCGAGGCGGGCCTCGGTCCCAAGCGTCTGGCTCGGCGTGGCCACCTCCGTTGCCGGATGGTCCGTTTGCCCGCCGTCGAGCGAAGTCCGCACGCGGCGGCGCCAGGCCGACCGCCGCAACATCCCTGCCCGTCGCACCAGGATCTGCACCAGCCACGTCCGCAACGACGACTCGCCGCGGAACCGGCCGGCCAGCACCGCGACGAACGTCTCTTGGACCAGGTCCTCGGCCTCGGCCGCGTTGCCCGCCAGAGCGTGCGCGATGCCATACAGGTACCGCGCCTCGCGATCCACGAGCACACGGAACGCCGCCGCGTCGCCGCGGGCGATCAGCCGCGCCAGTTCAATATCGTCGGCCACCTGCGAGCGTTTCTCCCGGCACCGGCGGCGCCGTGTTCCCCATATGGTTGCCGTTCGGGGCCGTCTTCTTCCACGCCCTGCTTCCACCCCGCCGGCGATGGCCAGGGGGCGGACCCCTGGACCGACTGAGAGGCGGGCAGGATGCGGGGCGCGTGACAGAACCGGCGGGGTATTTCAGAGCCCCGAGCGCAAGCGAGCGGGTCGTGTCTACCCGTCGCTGGCGCTCCGGGCTCTGAAAAGCCCGCGTCGGTGTCGCCGCCCGGACTGTCACGCACCCGGGATGCCCGCCCCCCAAGCACCGCCGTTGCAATCGCCGAGGAGTCGGTTTACCCTCTTGGCGGCGGAGGCGAGCCGCGATCGACAGCCCTTGCCTGGGGAAGTACGGATCACCGATCGGCCTGGACTTGTACCGCTTGGTCCGTGATTTTTCCAAACTGCGTCGGCCCTTCGATTACTTGGGAGGTTTGCCATGTCCCGTCTGAACCGTCGGCGTTTCTTGCAGGTGTCGTTGGCTGCTGCCGGAAGTTCAGCATTGATGGGAGGTTGCGCGTCGGGCCGCAAGTGGTACGACATCGCACCGGCCATGCCCCGCAAGCCCCTGGGGGCCAACGACCGCATCCGCGTCGCGGTTGCCGGCCTGAACGGCCGGGGCAACTCGCATATCGGCGCCTATCTGGGCATGGAGAACGTCGAGATCGCCTACCTGGTCGACCCGGACTCCCGGCTGTTCGGCCCGCGGGTCAAGAACATCGAGGAAAAGCAGGGCAAGGCCCCGGCCGCAGTGCAGGATGTGCGGCGAGCCCTGGAGGACCAGACGCTCGACGCCGTCTCGATCGCCACCCCCAACCACTGGCACGCCCTGGCGACCATCTGGGCCTGCCAGGCGGGAAAGGACGTCTACGTCGAGAAGCCGGCGAGCCACAACCTGCTGGAGGGCCAGCGCATGGTCGAGGCGGCGCGGAAGTACGCGCGCATCGTGCAGGTC
>JACQVT010000113.1 GCA_016209665.1 Planctomycetota bacterium
ACCCCTCCCGCCGCGGCGGCCTCGGCGAGCACCGGGGCCACCAAGGTTCACGTCATCAAGCCCGGCGACACCTACACCGCGCTGGCGGTGAAGTATCTGGGCCACGCCAAGTACGCCAGCCTGATCGCCAAGGCCAACCCCGGCAAAGACCCCAACCGGCTGTACGTCGGGGCGAAGATCAACATCCCCGAGCCGCCGGCGGGGGCCGCCGTCGCCACGGACACCGCCCCCGGGAGATCGACCACTGCCGAGAGGGCGGCGAGCCGGTTCCGCAAGGAGACGGAGATCGTGCCTCCGCCCGACCCGAGCCACGCCTACACCGTCCAGCCGGGCGAAGGCTGGTACGAGGTCGCCCGCAAGTTCCTCGGGGACGGGGCCCAATATCCGCGGCTGTACGAGTTGAACAAGGAGCGGGTGGGCGGCGACCCGCGGGTGCTCCCGGCGGGCACGGTCATCGAGCTGCCCAAGGACGCGAAGCTGCCGGCCAAGACGCCGCCGGCCAAGCCGACCTCGGCGAAGCCCGCGTCCGACAAACCGGCGGGAACGACGGCCCAGCAGCCCAAGTGATGGGGTACTGCCACGTTACGTCTCGGTTTGCGGCCTTTCGGAGCCGGCGTCTGTGACACCGGTGGGTGATCGGCGTGCACTGGGCTCAGACCGCACTCGCACCGGACTCACAGAGCCCGGCTCAGATTTCGGAGACGAAACCACACCATCTCGCTGACGATCGTGCCCGGTTTCGCCCGGGGGCTCGTGCTTTTACAATGCCCGCGGCATGTATGCGATCGTGTTGCTGCTGCTCGTGCCGGCCGCCATGTGGCTGAGTCAGACGGTGCTGCTCGTCAAGGCGGGGCTGCCCGTGCGGGCCCGCATCAACCCCATCGATCTGCCACGACACCTCAAGCGATACAACCGCATGGTCACCTACCTGACGTTTCTGGCCGTGCTGGTGGCGTATCCACTCACGCGGGGGCAGTGGCCGTGGGCCTACTACGTCAGCTATTTTCCGCTCGGCCGGCGGCCCTGGGAACTCGCCCACGGGGCGGCGGCGGCGATGTTGTATCTGTCGTTGCTCTACGTGGCCTGGATCGCCTCGGGGAACGTACTGTTCCGCGTGCGGCACGAGCGGAGGCGACTCATCAAGCGGCTGGCCGGCGTGCCGCTGACCGCCCTGATGGTGGCCTTGCTGGAGGAGCTGCTGTTCAGGACCGTGCTGCTGGCCGACCTCCTGCGGTCGCTGGACCCCGCGGTGGCGGTGGCGGTCGGCGCCGCGATCTTCGCCGGCGCCCATTACGTCCGCAGCGTCAAGCGCTATTGGACGATCGCGGGGCACGTCGTGCTCGGGGTGCTGCTGTGCCTGGCGTTCGTGTACACGCGCGCGTTGTGGCTGCCCGTCGGCCTGCACGCGGCCGGCGTGGTGCTGCTGTTGGGAACCCGGCCGTTCATCCGCTACCAGGGTCCGCCCTGGCTGATCGGAGCCAGCGTGTTCCCCTATGCCGGCGCGGTCGGAGTCGCGGCCCTGATTCTGCTCACGGTGAATGTGTACATGATATATGGTGGACCGCGATGAGCACCCAGACCGACACCACGACGACGACATCCAAGGCCACCGAGCCGGCCGTCGCCGTCTGCGACCGGCGCGGCCCCGACGCGGCCCGCATGGAGGCGTTCCTGCGGTCGCGGGGCACGTCCGCCCGCTGGATGGCCCTCCGCGACCTCGACGACGTCGACGGCGAGGTCATCGCCGGCAGGACCCGTCATGTCGTATTCGTTTCGTGGCGCGACCTGCTGGAAGGCATCTGGTACGGCGAGGTTGCCTACGGCCGATGGCTAGCGGCCGGAACCCGCGTCGACTTCGTCGACTCGCCGGGCAACGACGCGAGCGAGTGCCTGGCCACGGTTTCGCGGGCGTGGGACGGCTACCAGCGGACCCGGCGCCGCCGGCAGTGCGTCGCCGGCCTCGTCTTGAGCGTGATCGCCGTCATCGCCGCATTCGTGGTCGTGCGGACGTGACACGGATTCCGGATGAATCCCGTGCCCGTGATGGCAGCGTCCGGCGTCCTCGCCGGTGAGTCTCCCCGGGCCGAACTCACCGGCGAGGGCGCCGGCCACTACCACGGGGTGGCGTGGGCCTGTACCCAGGCCCGTGGCTCCCGCCGTAGAAACCACGGGTCGGAGTACCGACCCATGCCACCCGCAAAACCACCTGTGACAAGCCAGTAGCCCATCAACAGACGAGGGGTTGACGGGTCATCCTGCC
>JACQVT010000003.1 GCA_016209665.1 Planctomycetota bacterium
ATCGCCACCATCGGCTTACCGAGTGCCGTCGCCAGGTGCATCGGCCCCGAATCATGCATCAGCACCGCCCGTGCCCCGTCGATCAGCGCGATCATCTCCGGCAGGCTCGTCCGGCCGGCCACGTTTGCCACCCGCCCCCGCGCTGCCGCAGCCACCTGGTCGCTGATGCTGCGTTCTTCCGCCATCCCCGTCAGGACCACGGCCACGCCGCACGCCTCGTGCACCCGAGTGATCGCCGCCGCGAAGTGCTCCACCGGCCACTGCTTGGTCTCCCACCGCGTCCCCGCCCCCACCGCCAAATACGGCTCATCCGCCTGTAAGCCCTGATCACACAGCAGTCGCCGCACCGATGCCCGGGCCTCCGCCCGCACCGGCAGGTTGAAGGCGATGGGTACATCGGCGAAGCCCAGCAGCGGAGCGAACAGGTAATTCCGGTCCACCGCGTGCAGGTCCGGGTCGGGCACCGCCATCCGATGGTTGTAGAACATCCACCCCATCTCACGGGCATTGGCGAACCCCACCCGCGTCCGGGCGCCCGTCGCCAGGGCCAAAAAGCCGCTGCGGAACAGCCCCTGCAAGTCGACCACCAGGTCGAACCGCCGCGCCCGCAACTGCCCGACGAAATCCGCGAACTCCGCCGACGCCCACGGGTTTCGCCCCAGCAGCCCGTACCGTTTGCGGTCGAACCGGATCGCCTCATCCAGTGCCGGGTGCCCCTCCAGCAGCCCCGCGCACGAGTTGGCCACCATCCAACTGATCCGCGCGTGCGGGAACCGGCTCCGCAGCCCGTTCAGCACCGGCAGCGCATGGATCACGTCGCCGAACGAACTCGGCTTGATAATCAGGATGCGATCGAAGTTACGCTCGCGCAGTGCGGGCATGGATGATCGTCAGACCTCGGTTGTCAGCGGGCACCCGGTGCCGGTTGGTCGTTTGTTGTATGTTGCCTGTTGTTCGTTGGGTGTCGCATTTTGTAGGACGAATTCAACGAACTACAAACCACGAACTCCCTCGAACCCTCCTGGCCGGCTCTTTCTCACTTCTCACTTCTCACTTCTCACTTCGAGCCCGGCTCGAAGGTCACTTTCACCGCTCCCGTCCGCCCGCGGTCCGCCAGCGTGGCGAACGCCTCCTGGTACTGGTCGGTGCGAAACCGATGCGTCACCAGCCCCCGCAAATCCAGCTTGCCCCGGCCGATCAACTCGAACACGACCTCGTAAGTGTGCATCGTGCGTCCGTCGTACCGTTCGAACGCCCGCCCGTTCGTCCCGACCAACGTGAGTTCGTCGAACCACAGCGGGCACGTATCCACGATCCCGATCTGCGACGTGCCCACCTCGACCACCGTTCCTCGTGGCCGCGCGTACTTCATCGCGTCCGTCAGACTCTGCCCCGAGCCGATGCAGTCATATACCACATCGAAGCCCCCCAAGAACGCGTGGTGCCCGAACATCGACGGGATGATCGTCCCGCCGATCGTCGCCGCCACTGCCGCATACCGCGCCGCCTGGTTGTCGCCCCGGCGAGTGCGGATCACCTCGTCCACCCTCGCCCGCTGCATCAACTCGACCTGCCGCGGATGCCGGGCCAGTGCGTACAGGCGACAACGACTGCCCAGTGCCCGCAGCGACATCGCTACACCCATGCCCAGCAGCCCCGAGCCGAGGATCAGCACCCGCTCGTCATCCGTCGGCCGATGGCGGAGCGCTGCGTGCAGCGCCCCGGCGATCGGGTCCACCAGCACCGCCTGCTCATCGTCGATGGCCTCCGGCACGCGGTACAACTGGGACTCGTGGGCGATGAAGCATTCACTCCAACTACCCCCCGTGAACGCGTTCCACCCGATCATCGAGCCCGGCGGCAGCGGCCCGTCGCGAAAGTGGTCGCACAGCGTGAATTGTCCCGCCGCGCACTGCCGACACACCGGCTTGATCCCCCGCGGCACGCACGACAACGTCGGCTCAGCCACTACCCGGTCGCCCGGCCGAAACCGCGACACCTCCGCCCCCACCGCCTCGACCACCGACACGTTCTCGTGGCCGAGCAGCGCCGGCAGCCCCGAGAACACCTGCAGAATGTTCGCCGGGTGGTGTCGCTGCATGATCGCCGCCACGTCCGTCCCGCAGATGCCCCCCAGCACCGGCCGCAGTCGCACCCATCCGGGCCCGGGCAGCGCCGGCACCGCCACCCGCCGCAGCGACAAGCCCGCCAGCCATGACCAGAACACCCCCGGCCACGCCCGGCCGATCACCTTGCACGTCGCCCACCGCACCGCCCCCACGTCGTACACCAGGGCGGCCATCATGTGTGAACCCGATGTCTCACCCACGGACGGGATGATAGCCGCCGCAACCACTCCCCGCCATCATCGCTCCTCCTCCATTCCCAAGTCCCATCTTCCCCCGTACAATCCCGCCCATGTCTTCACCTCAACACCCCAGGGCCTTGCCGGAATTCGCGTCCGCCACGGCCGGTCCGACATTCCGCGGATCGGTCGCGGGCGACGCGGGGGCGGCACTCGGCTCGTACCAGCCGACCGCTCGACGGGATCCGTTGTCCGCCTGTCGCCGGCGAGGCCATCGATGAAGCAAGACCTGCCGCGCAGCATCGGTTTCTGGGGCGGGACCGGCATCATGGTCGGCATCATGATCGGCAGCGGCATCTTCCGCACGCCGACTTCCATCGCCCAGGAGCTTGGCAGCACCTGGCAGATTCTGCTGCTGTGGTTCCTCGGTGGGCTGCTCTCGCTGGCCGGTGCGCTCACCTACGCCGAACTCGGCACCATGTTCCCTCGCTCCGGCGGCATCTACGCCTACATGTACGAGGGTCTCGGCGGGACCGTGGCGTTCATCTTCGGCTGGACGTACATGCTGCTCGGAAAGCCGCTGGCCGCCTCCGCCATCACCACCGTCTTCTCCGAGCACTTCAACCGGCTGTTCGGCCTGCAGTGGGACGAGCGGATCGTCACCTGCGTGGTGCTCATCCTGCTCACCGCCATCAACACCGTCCGCGTCCAGCTCGGCGCCGGCCTGGCCATCTTCTTCACCACGCTGAAGGCCCTGGCTCTCATCGCCATCGTCGTGCTCGGGCTGAGCCTCGCCCAGGGCTCGACCGCCAACTTCGCCCCTGTCGAGTCGCCCAAGTCGTTCCTGGCCGCTCTCGCCCCCGTGCTGGCCGCCATCCTGTGGACCTACGACGGCTGGGCCGACGTCACCTCCGTCGCCGGCGAGGTCCGCAACCCGCACCGCCTGCTGCCCCGCATCCTGCTGGTCGGCACCGCCGGGTGCGTCGTCCTGTTCGTCGCCGTCAACGCGGTCTATATCTACATGGTCCCGCTGCCCCAGATGCGCACCGTGCCCACCGTCGCCCCGCTGGTGATGGAACGTCTGTGCGGCCCCATCGGCGGCACCGTCGTCACCATCATGGTCATGATCTCGACGCTCGGGGCGTCGCACGGCTCCATCATCACCGGTGCCCGCGTCACCTTCGCCCAGGCCCGCGACGGTCTGCTGTTCCGCTTTCTTGGCCGTATCCACCCCAGGTACCAGACCCCCGACGTGTCGTTGTGGGTCCAGGGCCTGTTGTCCTGCGTGGCCGTCATCTTCCTCCAGCGATTCGAGCGCCTGACCGGCGGCTTCGTCTTCACGATGTGGATCTTCTACGCCGCCGCCGCCGTCGCCATGATCGTCCTCCGCGTCCGTCGGCCGGACCTGCCCCGGGCCTACCGCTGCTGGGGATATCCCGTCGTGCCCATCCTGTTCATCGCCGCGTCCATACTCATGACCGTGCTGGCCATCGACGATTCCCCCCGCGAGACCCTGCCCTGGCTCGCCATCCTCGTCGCCGGCGCCCCCGCCTACTACCTCTGGCGCCGCTTCGTCCCCGCCGAAACCGCGTGAGCCGACGGCCATGTCCGGTGTCCGGTCAGCACGCCAGCGACGAAAGGAACTCCGCGGCCGGTAATACCGATATCCCCTCGAATTGCTGCTGCTGGCGCGCGTCCAGACTGACCTGCGCCGCCTTGAAGCCGAGCCGTTCGGCGAAGTACCGCAGCGACCGACTGGGCGGTTCGTCCGCCGTCTTGACCTCCAGCAGCATCGTCTTGTCGGCCCGGCCACGGCTCGCTTCGACGTCTTCCGTCCAGAGGAAATCCACCTCTCGCTCCTGCTTGTCTCGCAGATAGTGAAGCCGCGCCTCGGCCCCTTGCGTATCCTCGAGGAAGTGCAAGTGCTTCAGCAGGTGCAGGGCGATAAGGTTCTCGAACCGCGGCCCTCGATCCCCCGCCACGAGTCCCACGTCGAAGAAGTATATCTTCGGCTCCTTCAGGATTGCCCGGGCGACGTTGCGGTGATACGGCATCACGCGAAACACCACGTACAGACGCTCCAGGATCTCGACGTAGCGCCGGACGGTGTTGGGGGCAACCTCCAGGTCGCGAGCAAGCGAACTGAACGAGATTGGTGAACCCACGCGTTCTCGAAGCAGCTCAACGAGCAACTCGAGCGATGAGATGTTCCTGACGTCCTCGAGTTGCAGGATGTCCTGGGTAACCACCAGGTTGAGGTACTGCCGGCGCCACCGGCGGGCCTCGGTCTGCGACTGCGAGAGAAACGGCTCGGGGAAGCTCCCCAACGCTAGCATGCTCTCCACCGTCCCGCGGCTCTCCCGCGGGGCGGGATTCACCTCCCGCAGCGACAGCGGATACAGGCGGTGGTGCAGATACCGTCCCACGAGCGAGTCGCCCTTCTTCTGGTAGAGAGCGAGCCGCGCGCTGCCCGTGACTAAGAGTCGCGGCCGCGGGCCTTCCGTGTCGTACACGCCCTTGATCTTGTTCTTCCAGTATCGGTGTTTGTGAATCTCGTCGAACACGACAAGGTCGCACGACCGACTCCATGATTCCTTCAGGAAGATTCTCCGGTCCGCGGTGGAGTCGAAGTTGAGGTACTGCAGGTTCTCCCAGACGCTCCGCAGGCTCTTGGCCAGCGTCGTCTTGCCAGCCTGCCTCGGTCCGGACAACAGGACCATTTTCCGGTCCAGATCGCGGACAATGTGGCTTTGGTTGTAGCGCTGGATCATGCTATCCATACCTCGACTTCGCCGGCAGCCATTATGACTATTTGTCAGCCAAATGCAAAATAGTCATGACTTTTTGTCAGTTAACTGACATTTGGTCACGACGTAACTTATTGAATTCAACAGAGTTATGTTGTTTCATTGATGCCGCTCTGGTCGACCGAGAACAAGCGAATCGGGCGGGCTTCGGTGGGTGATCAGTGCCCGCCGGGGGGGGCCGTCATCGATCCATCCGCGGTTCGGGCAGGTTCTTGAGCAGGCCGGCGTGTGTTCGTTCCAGCTCGCGGAGCATCCGCTGGCGATAGTCGGCCAGTATCGTGCGACGGTCCGTTTGCAGGGCGAGGTTGGTTTGCTCGTCCGGCTCGCCCACGACGTCGTACAGTTCCTCGATCTCGTCGGAGTCGAGCGTGCGGACATACTTGTAGCGTCCTTGCCGCAGCGAGATCCACCACGACACACCGCCCATCGAGGCGTCACCCGTCGTGCCGCGATCGGTCTGGCTGCCGAACTCCCAACGGAAGTGCTCGAGCATCACCGGATGGTCCCATTCGGCCTGGGGATTCTTCAGGATCGGCGTCAGATCGTGGCCGTGCATGGCCCACGGAGTCGGTGCGCCCGCCAGCGCGAAGAACGTCGGCGGCAGATCGACGACGCCAACCGCATGATCGCAGACGGCCCCCCTGGCAACGACGCCCGGCAGGCTTATGATCATCGGCATGCGCATACATGCCTCGTAGGGACCGACCTTCCAGCAAAAACCAC
>JACQVT010000126.1 GCA_016209665.1 Planctomycetota bacterium
CCCTGGACCTGCCCCGCCTGCGAGGAGGATGTGCCGGCGGGCTTTGAGATCTGCTGGAACTGCGGCCGGACGCATCCCCGGGCCGAGCCGACCGAGTGACGTGAAGATGCCGTTCACTGAGCCGAAGCGCAGAACGATATGCCGGCCAGCCGTTTTGGGTGCCCCACGTCTTCAGACGTGGGGGAGCCGAAGACCGAACGTCGAAGAATCATCGGCTCCCCCACCTCCAGAGGAGGTGGGCCACCGCCGGCTAAGACATTCTGCGTACCCACTTGGCGCGTCATGCCTGCCGCCGATGCTGGCCGTCGTGATGATCGCCGGCCTGGCCGGTTGCCGCCGGGAGGACCCGCCCCCCGCCGCGCCGATCCTGGTGAACTTCCACGCCCTGGACGACGGGCGGGTGTTTCGCTCGCCGCAGTTGTCGGCCGAGGCCCTGGCCTGGGTGATCGACCATCACGGCATCAAAACGGTCCTCAACCTGCGGGGGGGGCATCCCGAGGAACCCTGGTATCGCGACGAGGCCGAGGTGTGTCGGGCAAAGAACGTGGGGCTCATCGACGTGCCGATGAGTTCCCAGTCGCTGCCGCCGCCGGAGCAGCTCGAGTCGATCGTGAATACGCTCAAGACCGCCCCCCGGCCGATGCTGGTTCATTGCGAGAGCGGGGCCGACCGCACCGGTGCCGTCTGCGCCCTGTACCGTCTCGACGTGCTCGGCCAGGACCGCGCCGCCGCCATGAGCGAGCTGTCGGCCGACTACTGGCATTTCCGGGCCAAGAAACCCTGCATGGACACGCTGATCGAGATGTACGAGCCGAGTGCGGAATGGATGACCAGGTACGAACAGGAGTATCAGCAGATCACGTGCGAGTGAACAACAGACTACCCCTCCACGCGAACCTCCTCATACTGATTCTCGAGCACGCTGATCATCCGCCGGCGGGCCTGCTCGACCGTCGTGCCGTAGAACCGCGGGGCCACGCGGCCGGACTCCAACTCGCCCGTCTCGCTGAACCGGCCGAGGGTGCTCACCCAGTGGTCGGCCTCCTGGACGACCTCCAGCAGGTATCGGGTTTCGCGCCCGTCCGACGCGGCAGCCACGACGATTTCACGCATGGTCTGGTCTCCCGCCTTCTACACCCCACCCGGGGGAGTGTAGGACATCGCCGGGCGATTGGGGAATGGCGGTCCTCATTCCAGTGCTGGTGCGGCTCGTCACGGCGGCCCGTCGCAGTCCGGGTCCACGGGAGCGGCCGGCGCGGGGCCGGTCGCGCAGTTGGCGAAGACGGTGAAGTCGTTGGCGTCGATCACCTGGTCGGGCGTGCCGGAAGGTCCGCTCTTGTCCATGCACTTGCAGACCTGCGGCAGATCGGCGAACAGGCCACCGCCGATGGTGAGACATCGCTGGAAGGCGGCGAAGTCCTCCATGTCGACGGCGCCGTCGGGCTCGTCGCCGGCCGGCCCGCCGCCAGTCACGTCATAGACCGGATTGTCGCACTGGCAAGCCGGCGTCGGGGCACATTGCGGATCGTCGCAGTCGGCCAACCCGTCGCCGTTGGCGTCCTCGCCGTACTCGCAGATCTCGGGAGCGCACTCGACCGAAAGCCGGCAGTCGGGATCGTCGCAGTCGGTCAGGCCGTTGCCGTCGTTGTCGATGCCGTCGGTGCAGTTCTCCGGCGGGCAGGTCCCGCGCATGCAATCGGGGTCGTCGCCGTCGATCAGGCCGTCGCCGTCGTTGTCGTTGGTGTCATTGCAGTTTTCGATGGCGACCGTCCGCGGGGCGGCGAGAATATCAATCTCCTTGATCACCGAGGATTCAAACGCCCGCTTCTGACCGTCGAAATCCTCCGGATCCACGTCCTCGGGCTGCGAATTGCAACTGTTCGGATCCGGGGGGATGGGGTTGATGCCGAGCCAGCGGTCCTCGTAGCCCCTCGCGGTGTTGGATACGGGCCAGAATACGAAACGAACGCTGGTGATGCCGGTGGCCAGTGTGGTATTGGCGTCGTCGAACACGCGCGTAACGGTGGCTTCGATCGTCCCGTCGTTGCCGTTGGGCGCAAAGCCGTCACCGCCGGTGGGGCCGGCGCAGACCCTGATGGACGTGATCACTTCAGAGATCAGCGGCGTGAAGACCCGTTCCTTGGTGTCCGGATTCGCGTCGGTGGAGACGAAAACGTCGTAATCCTGGAAGACCCGGCCGTCGTGATCCGTGTTGGCGGCAAAGACGCGGATCTCGCCGATGTCGCTCGCCTGGGGCAGATCGAACTGAAAGACCGCGGCCGGGTAGGCGAAATCGGCCAGCACCGAATCCACTTTGGCCCCCGGCAATCCGTCCACGAGCTTGAGTTTGGCCGTGGCCGCGGGTCCGCTCGCCCCGTGGAAGCCGCTGATGCCGGCGTTGAGGTTGGAGTCCAGGGTCAGGACGGCCGTGGTGAGGCAGGGATTGCCCATGTTGGCTATCGGCTTGTAGCCGTTGGTGTTGAACGGCCAATTGGCGGCCAGGTCCGGGTTGAGCAGGATCGAACTCGCGGGCAGGTTGTTGATCAGGTCGGTACTGCTCATCGCCAGCGGCAGGGCGGCGAGGCTGCTGCCGTGGGCGAACGTGTACTTGACCTCCGCCCGGGCGGCCGTGCCGGTCAGGCCGAGACCGATCAACAGACTCACCGTCGACGGCTTCAGCAGGCGCATCGCTTTCCCTCCTTCACTTGCGAACCTCGGTTGTCTTTTCCGCTGCCACCGCGACGCCGTCCGAGATGCCGGCGCCGTCCACGGTCACCACCAGGACAGATCGCTATCGCGAATCAGCGTCGCGCTTCGCATCAACTCCGTGAAGCTCGCGCTGGAGCGAAGGGCCTTGGGGAACCGCCCCGCGTTCTTCCACTCGACGTGCCCGTCTCCGAACGACAGGTTGGTGCCCTCGAAGGGCAGCCACTGTCCGGCGGCGAACGACTGATACCAGGGGCCGTGATTGATCCGCCAGCGGGCCGCGCCGTACTTGGCCGCCGCCCCGCCCCAGAACATCAGCATGTCGCTCATCAGGGCCGCCCGGGCATCCGGCTCGTCCGTGACGTAGAGCTTCCGGAGACTGGGCACGGTCAGGCTCGAAGTCTCGCCAAGGGCGGCCCGCGGCTTGGCCGGGTCGTTCACCGCGTCGTGGAGACGACCGGCGTAGAAGTACGTGATGTGCACGTAGGGCGGCGATTTCGCGTCGACCTGGTCCGTGCCGAGAATGTCGCCCAGCCGATCCTGATCGGTGACCTCCGGGCAATAGAACACCTCGGACGATTTGACCTTGTTGGGGTCCGCCGAGGGCTTGAAACCCGTCTTGAGCATCCGGTTGATGGTGCGGTGCATGGGCTCGGTCCACAGACCGAAAGCCTGCCCCTTGCCGGTGGCGGCGTCGACGTTGATCTGGGCCTGCGGGGGGAACTGGCGGTAGGTATTGTGATAGGCCATCATCGCGAGGCCGATTTCGTGGAGGTTGCTCGCGCAGAGGGTGCGGCGAGTCTGCTTGCGGGCCTGGGCCAGGCTGGGAACCAGGATCGCGACCAGCAGGGCGATGATGGCCACTACCACCAGGACTTCAATCAGCGTAAAACCCCTCGACCGGGGCATGCGGCCGAACACCGCGGAATGTTTGGGCTGCGTGATCACGGCACGCCACCTCCTTGTTCACGTCCGTTCGTCGCAATTGAGGTACACGGACCGCCTGCGGGCGGATAGCCCCGTTCGTTGGACCCGACAAAAGCGTTTCACCCCATGCCGCCGGCGGGACATTGGGGGCCGACACCATCGCGCTGAGGATGAGCCAAACCGACATCCTCGCTCACTCTTGGACTATATCGCGAGGGCGACCGCGAGTAAAGGCGGATCAACTCGATATCGACGGCGGGCAGGCAAGGACCGCCCAGGGTTCAATCCATGCAGCAATTCATTCACATATGCTGATCGCCACTGCCGCCCTGGGGTTCATCGGAAACCCCGTGCCAACCTGATGTAACATGCACCAACGGGACTTCTCCCGGAGCAGGCGCACGAAACGTTTCAACCCTCAGCGCGGGCCCGCCCGCGCGTGCCAGCCGTGCGGGATGCCCTCGATGGTTTCGCCGGCCCCGGTCCGGTGAAAACACTCAACAAGATGCTTGACATGCCTGGCTGGGCAAGTGACAATGGAAGCCGTCAAATCAGCACCGCCATCCTGGAGGGGCAGTGCGCGTTCATTGGGTGTTCCGGAGAAAGAGAGCCGCTGGGGACAACTTCTCGCCCGTCGGCAGTTCAGGGCTGTCGGTCGGATGGCAGAAGTTGAGGGTGTGTGTCTCACTCAGGAAGGGAGGACGACGAATGCGAAAGCTAGCACTGGTATCGATGGTTCTGATGTTCGCGACGGGCGTGGCGAGTGGAGCGGTGACCACCTCGACACAGCATGGGCCGGAGTCTACGTCGTTGAACGGGCAGATCGCGGTCGGGGACCTGATCTCCGGCCAGATCGGCGTGGAGCAAGCGGGCGATACGGGCTGGCACCCGGCCGTCAGCGACCCGCTGGACAAGCTGCCCGCCTTCACCGATGACGCCGGTATCCGGGCCACCGGGCTGACCGGGCTCATGAACGACTTCCCCGGAGCCGGCAACCCGGCCAAGCTGGTCCGCTACAGCCTCAGCGGCGCCAAGGACGTCGCCAGCATCCAGATCCTCACCGGCAACAACGGCAAGGATGGGCGGGTGTTCTCCACCACCGTGGTGCACTACTCGACCGACAACGCGGGCAGCTTCAACATGCTCGGCTACTTCCAGTCCGACCCCTCCGGCACAATCAACTCCGGGCAGTGGGGCTCGACGCTGTTGCAGATCTACGATGATGCAAGCTTGACCCTGCTGGCCGGCGTGACGCACGTGCAGTTCGATCTCTACGCGGTCGACAACACCGGCGGCCAGAACCGCGACCCGTTCGACGGACTCAACCCCTTCACGGGGGCCGATGACGGGTTGAGCGCCGCGTTCGTCTCGCCGCTGGTCTTGGAGCTGGACGTGATCGAGGTGCCCGAGCCGGCGAGCCTGCTGCTTCTGGCGGCCGGCCTGTTCGTGTGCCGTCGTCGGGTAGCCTGACATCAAGCGACCGAGGCCGGAAGCCTCGACGCGCCCATCACGATCAACGACGCGGGTTCCGATCCGGGAACGGACGGTCGGAACCCGCGTTCTTGTTCAGGGTCTCCAACGGAACATGTGAGACCGGCTTGGAAGCCGGTCGATTGGACCGGCAAGATGCCGGTCCCACACAGA
>JACQVT010000004.1 GCA_016209665.1 Planctomycetota bacterium
CGCCTCCGCCGGCGGGCAGTTTCGTAAAACCGATGGCATAGTTACCGTCCCGCGTGTTGCAGGTCAGCCCGTTGAGCGAGTCCTGGCCGTTCGGATGGTTCACCGGGTCGGGCGGCACGTGAATGGGGATATTCCCGCCCATCTTGAGCCCGTTCGTATCCACGCGCTGGCCGTAGATGTCTTTGTACTTGTTGTCCTGGCCCGAGCCGGGCCAGGCCCGATAGTCGCTCCAGGCGGCCAGGTATTCGTTGTACACCGGGTTGAAGACCACGGTGGGATCGAATTTCTCCCGATCGTCCACCTCGCTGAGCTTGACCTCGTTGGCCAACGGCGAACCGGTGCTGTCGAAGAGACGCGAGTAGATCCTTCGGCTGATGGCGTCCGTATTGTGGAACCACGTCACCAGATACCGGTTGTTGACCGGATCGTGGGCGACGTGCGGCTCTCTCTGGAAGCCGCTCTTGACCACCAGCGGGATGTGCGGCCCGACCCGGGTCCCATCGCCGGCAAGTCGCTGGCCGAAGATGTCCTGGCCCTGGACGCTGGGGTCTTCCGTGCCCTCGAAGACGACAAACCACTCGCCATTGACGGAATTGTACGCCGCCTGCCCGTTGTAGGCCTCGAGCGTATTGGCGTCGAGGGTCATGTGGAAGAAGGAGCCGACGAGACTGCCGGTGCCGGCGTCGATCCGCTGACCCTTCAGCCGCATCCCGACGACGGGCTCGCTGGTATCGCGCCAGAGGACCAGGAACTGATCCGCCTGCGCGTTGTAGCAGGCCGCCGGGTCCCAGGTACGCGAACCGGCCAATGAGATCGGCGGGCCGATCAGCGTGACCTCTGCCCGAACCTCCTCCCGCCCGATCAGCGCGGCGCAGACCGCCACGATCACGACGATGGTCGCATTCCGCTTGCGGTCCGAGCGGTGAGGTGCTCCCCGCCTCGCCTGCATCTGTGCACCGGGTTCCACGCGCTTCACGCCAACGCGGAGTTCAGCCGGTCTCGACAGTGAGATGGTCCGATCCATTCGTCCCTGGCGGTCATTGGAACTCTGATCCGGATCCGCGTTCTCGCTGCATTATACCAGGTTCGCGGAGCACGGTTCAATGATCCGCCCCACGCGGGAGCGGACGCAAAACCGGCGTGTGCTTCATTTCCGACAAGTCAACGGGAAAGCATCACTGATCGCCCGCGCGGCTCGGCCATCGAGCCCGCCTTGACACGACTCTTCATCCGCGTCCGTCCGCGTTCATCTGCGGACAACATGGCACGTCGGTGTCCTCCGGAGCCCTGATCGCGGAGAGTGGAGTTCATCGCTCTTGCGGTCACTTCCTTTTCGCCTGGCGTGCGTCGCTGCGGTCTAATTGTCCCCTTGGCGGCTTGGCGGTTCAGGGAATGAGGCAGGCTGGCGGCGTTTCGGGTAGAGTAGGCGGCGTTGGGAGGGCGAGGACGGCGATGGCCAAGGATCGATATCGAACGTTGTTGTTCGCCGGGCCGCGGCGGATCGAGTTCCGCGAACAGGCGACCGAGCCGCTCAAGCCCGACGAGGTGCGGATCCAGACCATGTACAGCGGCATCAGCCGGGGCACCGAGATGACCGTGTACCGCGGCACGTCGCCGTATCTCAAAAAGAGGTTCGACCCGCAGACCAAGCTGTTTCGGGCGACGGAGCAGCCGAGCTGGCAGTACCCGATCGAGTTCGGCTACGAGAACGTCGGGCGGATCGTCGAGACCGGCCCGGCGGTTCAGGGATTCGGTGTCGGCGACGTGGTGTTCACGCCCACGCAGCACACGGAAATGCTGGTGATGAGCACGACGCAGACCGGGCCGTTCTTCGGCGACCTCGTGCCGGTGGTCAAGCTGCCGGCGGGCCTCGCCCCGGAGCTGGGCGTGTTCCTGGCGTTGGCGGGCGTGGCGTATAACGCGATGCTCGACGGCGAGCCGCTGCTGGGTGAGAGCGTGGCCGTCTTCGGCGGCGGCGTGATCGGGCTGCTGTCGGTGCAACTGTGCCGGCTGGCGGGGGCAGAGCAGGTGTTCCTGATCGAGCCGATCGCCTCGCGGCGAGAGCTGGGCCGCAAGATGGGGGCGACACATTCGTTCGACCCCTCCGCAGGTGAGGACGTGAGCCTGGCCATCCGCGAGTTGACGGCCGGGCGCGGGGCGGACGTGGCCATCGAGGTGACGGGAGCATATGCCGCGCTGCACGAGGCCATCCGCAGTGTGGGCTACAACGGCCGGGTGGTGGTGAGCAGCTACCTGGCGGGCTACGGCGAGGCGATCGAGTTGGGCGACGAGTTTCATCACAACCGCGTGCGGCTCATCAGCTCGCAGTCGTTCGGCGTTAACCCGGCGGTGTCGGACCGGTGGAACCCCGCCCGGCGGACGCTGGCGACCCTGAATTTGTTGCCGCGGCTGCAACTGGCCCCGATGATCACGCATCGGTTCAAGTTCGACCAGGCCGGCCAGGCGTTCGACGTGCTCGATCGCCAGCCCGACCAGGTTTTACAGGTGGTGCTGACGTATGGATAAGACGACGGTCCGCTATCCCAAGGTGAACCTGGCCATCGGCTACGAGGTGGACCCGGCCTGGCCGCAGCGGCCGGCCGATCTGCCCTGGGGGGCGATGCCGGGCCTCGCCGTCGATGCCCAGGACCAGGTGTGGCTGCACACGCGGAGCGATGTGCCGGTGCAGGCGTACACGGCCGATGGACGGTTCGTGCGGGCGTGGGGCCAGGGACTCGTGGGCATCGCCCACCACGCCCGGGTGGACCGCGAGGGCAACGTGTGGCTGGCCGACAACGGCCGGCACGTGGTGCGGAAGTTCACGCCCGCCGGCGAGCTGCTGCTGACGCTGGGCACGCTGGATGAGCCCGGCTGCGACGAGACGCACCTCAACGGCCCGACCGACATGGCGATCACGCCCGCGGGCGACGTATTCGTCTCGGACGGCTACGGCAACTTCCGCGTCGCCCACTTCGACCCCAAGGGACGGTTCGTCATGGCCTGGGGGCGAATGGGTGTCGGGCCGGGCGAGTTCAATCTGCCGCACACGATCGGCGTCGATTCGCGAGGCCGGCTGTACGTGGCCTGCCGCAACAACGTGCGGGTGCAGGTCTTCGACCAGGAGGGGCGGCTGCTGGACGAATGGCGGCACCTCATCACGCCCTGGGGTATGTGCATCACGCCGCAGGACGACATCTGGATCGTCGGCTCATCGCCCATGCGTTGGGAGCCGGGCCAGGAGCAGCTCGGCGGTCCGCCCAAGGACCAGGTGTTCATGAGGTTCGACACCCAGGGCAAGCTGCGGCAGCTTTGGACAGTGCCCATCTGCCCGGCCGACCGGCCGCAGCCCGGCCACTGCAACATGGTCCATTCGATCGCCGTGGATTCGCGCGGCAGCCTGTACGTGGGCGACATCGCCGGCCGGCGGGCCCAGAAGTTCGTGCGGCTGGAATGCGGTTGACCCTTGACGCGCGACGCGACTTCGTCGGTCGCCGCGGCGACGACGCCTCGCGTCCCGTCGCGTGTCAAGGGTTGATCGTGGTGTCAGCGACGGTTCCCGCCGCCTGGGCCGGCGCCGACGGGTTCCTCAATGTCTTCGCGGTCGGCCGATTCGTTCGCCGGTGGCTCATCGTACCGGTGCCCCTCCAGAGCGGCGGCCTCCAGGTGCCCCTCGTAGTGGGCGGCGAAGAACGGGATGCGGTTGAGCACCTTCTCCTGAAACACCTCGAGGTACAGGTAGATCACCGGCGTGACGAACAACGTGATCAACTGGCTGACCAGCAGCCCGCCCACGATGACCAGGCCCAGCGGCTGGCGGCTGGCCCCGTCGGCCCCCCAGCCCAGGGCGATCGGCACCGCGCCCATCACCGCCGCCATCGTGGTCATGAGGATGGGGCGGAACCGGTCCATGCTCGCGTCGTGGATGGCCTGTTGGGCGGTCTGGCCCTGGGCGACCCGCTGGATCGCGAAGTCGACGATCAGGATGCCGTTCTTCTTGACGATGCCCATCAGCATGAACAACCCGACGAAGGCGTACAGCGAGGCCTCGGCTCCGAACAGGTACAGCGTGGCCAGGCCGCCGACCATGGCCGTCGGCAGCGTGGACAGCACGGTGATCGGGTGGACGTAGCTCTCGTACAGGATGGCCAGGATCACGTACATCACGAACACCGCCAGGGCCATCAGGATGGTCAGGCTGCGCATCGTCTCCCGGAACGTCAGGGCCTCGCCCTGGAACTGCCCGCGGATGTCCGGCGGGAGAATCTGGCGGGCCACGTCCTCGACGTGCTGGATGGCGGTGCCGGTGGGCACCCCCGGCATGACGTTGAAGTTGATGGTCACGCTCGTGAACTGGTTCAGGTGGTTGACCGACTGCGGGCCCACCGTGGGCTCCCAGGTCGCCACCGCCGACAGTGGGACCAGGTTGCTGCCGTCGTCGCTGCGGACGTACAGCAGCGAAAGATCCTCCGGGTGCTTGCGGTCGGCGTCCGCCGCCTCCAAAATCACCTGGTACTGCTCCTCGGGCTTCTTGATCAGATAGACGTAGTTCTGGCTGTAGGCGTTCCGCAGCAGCGACTCGATCCGGCTGGCCGACACGCCGCACATCGACGCCCGGTCGCGCAGGATGTTGATCTTCAGGTTCGGCGTGTTCAGGTACAGGTCCGAGATGACCGTGGTGAAGATCTTGCCCTGGTCGGCCATCAGGCGATAGAACAGCTTCTGCCCGACGTCGAAGACCTCCTGC
>JACQVT010000114.1 GCA_016209665.1 Planctomycetota bacterium
AGACCTGTCCCTTGGACAGGCCGTAGATCCGGTTGTTGAACTTCAGGATTTTGATGTTGAGGTTGCGCCGGATCGCGTGCAGCAGGTGGTTCCCGCCGATGGACAGGCCGTCGCCGTCACCGGTGACGACCCAGATTTCCAGGTCCTGCCGCACCAGCCGCAGCCCCGAGGCGATGGCCGGGGCCCGGCCGTGAATGCCGTGAATCCCGTAGGTGGCCATGTAGTAGGGGAGGCGGCTCGAGCAACCGATGCCCGAAATGAAGACCGTCTGGTCCGGGTCGCGTCCCACGGCGGACAGGGCCTTCTTGATCTGGGCGAGAATCGAATAGTCGCCGCAGCCCGGGCACCAGCGCACCTCCGCGCCGGAGCCGTAGTCTTTCGGCTGCAGGTTCGTGGTGGGCAACGTGACGGTAGCCATGAATCAGTCATCCCTTCCATCGAGCGTGGCCCGGATCTTGTCCATCACCTCGGCGACGGTGAAAGGCCGGCCCTGAATCTTGTGCAGGCCCTTGGCGTCGACCAGGTAACGCGCCCGCAGCAGCATCGACAACTGCCCGAGGTTCAGCTCGGGCACCAGCACCCTCTTGAAGCTCTTGAAGATCTCCGGCAGGTTGCCCGGCATGGGGTTGAGGTAGCGCAGGTGCATGTGGGCCACCGACGCCTCCTTCTGCATGCGCTCGACCGCGGTGCGGACCGAGCCGTAGGTGCCGCCCCAACTGACGACCAGCAGCTCGCCCGAGGCGGGGCCGAGCACCTTCTGATCGGGGATCGACTCGACCACCTTGGCGATCTTGGCCGCCCGCAACCGTACCATCTTCTCGTGGTTCAGCGGGTCGTAGGAAACCTTGCCGGTGATGTCCTCTTTCTCGAGCCCCCCGATGCGGTGGGCCAGCCCCTTGGTGCCGGGCAGGGCCCACGGACGGGCGAGGTTCTCGTCCCGGGCGTAAGGCTGGAACCCCTCCGGCTTGATGTCGTGGTTGACCGGGATCGTCGGCAACTCGTCCACCCGGGGCACCTGCCAGGGCTCGGAACCGTTGCCCAGGTACCCGTCCGACAGCATGATCACCGGTGTCATGTACTTGACTGCGACCTGAAACGCCTCGAAGGTGGCGTAGAAGCAATCGGAGGGTGACTGGGCGGCAATGACCGGGACCGGGCACTCGCCGTGGCGGCCCGCGATCGCTTGCAGCAGGTCGGACTGCTCGGTCTTGGTCGGCAGGCCGGTGCTGGGTCCGCCCCGCTGGACGTTGACAATGACCACCGGCAACTCGAGCATCACCGCCAGGCCCAGCGCCTCGCCCTTGAGGGCCATGCCCGGCCCACTCGTGCCCGTGGCCGCGAACGCCCCGCCGTAGGACGCCCCGATGGCCGCGCACATCGCCGCGATCTCGTCCTCGGCCTGGAAAACCTTGACGCCGAAGTTCTTGTGCTTGACCAGGTCGTGCAGGATGTCGCTCGCCGGCGTGATGGGATAGCTGGCGTAGAACAGCTTGGCGTTCCCCCGCCAGGCCGCGGCCACCATGCCCAGGGCGGTCGCGTCGTTGCCCTTGATCTTGCGGTAGACGCCCGGCGGCTGCTTGGCCGGCTGGACGCGGAAGTGGACCTGAAACATCTCGGCGGTGTTGCCGTAGTTGAGCCCCGCCCGCAGGGCCAGTTCGTTCGCCTGCCGGACCTCCGGCTTGCTGCCGAACTTCTCGTCCAGCCACTTGAGTGTCGGGGCCATCGGCCGGTCGTACAACCAGAAGGTCACGCCGAGGGCGAAGAAGTTCTTGCACCGCTCGGCATCCTTGTGCTTCAGCCCGACCGGAGACACCGCTTCCTGGGTCAACCGGCTCATCGGGACTTTGTGCACCTGGAAGCCCTCCAGGCTGCCGTCCTCCAGCGGGTTGCTGGCGTAACCGGCCAGTTTGAGCCCGGTCGCGTCGAACGCGTCCGAATTGACGATCATAATGCCGTTGCGCTCCACGTCGGCCAGGTTCACCTTGAGGGCCGCCGGGTTCATCGCCACCAGGGTGTGCACGGTGTCCCCCGGCGTATGGACCTCGTCGCTGGCGAAGTTGATCTGGAACCCCGACACGCCCGCCAGGCTGCCGGCGGGGGCCCGGATTTCGGCCGGGTAGTCCGGCAGCGTCGCCAGGTCGTTGCCGAAGACGGCGGTCGCGTCCGTGAATTGCGTGCCGACCAACTGCATGCCGTCCCCGGAGTCGCCGGCGAACCGCACGATGGCCGAACCCAATTCCTGGATGCGCTTCTGTTTGAGGGGAACGTCCGCAATGTTGGTGTTGACGTTGGTTGTGGTGGTCACTACTCACTCGCGGCCTGCCCCGGCCTGACCGC
>JACQVT010000153.1 GCA_016209665.1 Planctomycetota bacterium
AATTCGATCTTGCGGGGGTACTTGTAGGGGGCCGTGGTCGACTTGACGTGGGTCTGAAGCTCCTTGATCAGGCGCGGCGACGGCTCGCAGCCGGCGACCAGCCGGACAAACGCTTTGACGATCGAGCCGCGGGTCTTGTCGGGCGAAGCCACGGCCGCGGCTTCCACCACCGACGGGTGCTCCAGCAGCGCGCTCTCCACCTCGAACGGACCGATCCGGTACCCCGCGGAATTGATGACGTCATCGTCGCGGCCGACGAACCAGAGATAGCCGTCCTCGTCACGGTAGGCGCGATCACCGGTGAGGTAGTAGTCGCCGACGAAGCGGCGGGCATTCTCCTCCTCGGCGGCGAGATAGCCTTCGAAGAGGCCGACCGGCCGGTGCGGCTTCACTCGAATGGCCAGCGTGCCTTCCCGGTTGGGCATCGCCTCGTTCATCGCCTCGTCCAGGACCCGCACGTCGAACGACGGTGACGGTCTTCCCATCGAACCGGGCTTGATCGTCATGCCCGGCCGCGTGATTACGGAAATGACCGACTCGGTCTGGCCGTAACCCTCGCGGATCGGCACGCCGATCGCCGATTCCCACACGTGCATGACCTCAGGGTTCAACGGTTCACCGGCGCTGGCGCAGGACCGCAGTCTCGGGACGTTCAGCCGGCCAAGGTCCTCCTGAACCAAAAGCCGGTACACCGTGGGCGCGGCCAGGAAGCCTGTCACCTGTTGGGATTCGAGAATCTCGAGCGTGCGCCGCACGCAGAACCGCGAACTTCCATCCACCACGAGCGTTGCCCCCGCGTGCCACGGGCCGTAGAGCGCCCCATAGGACGCCAGTGCCCAGCCGGTATCAGACACGGTGAACTGCACGTCGCTTGCGGTCAGGCCCAGCCAGGCCAAGCCGGTGACCGCGTGGGCGAGGCCGTAGGAGACCTGGCTGTGCAGGACCATCTTGGGCATGCCGGTGGTACCGGAGGTGAAGTAGATCAACGCTGGATCGCCCGCCGCAGTATCACAGCAGACGTGGTCCTTCGGGCAGGCTTCCAGCCCGCTGAATGCCCGCCAGCGGTCGTGCTCCGGCGGATCGACCGACAGGCGCACGGCCGGTTCGTCGCCGTCTCGGCAGACCTCCTCGAACTTATGCTCACCTTCGCGGTCGGTGATGACGGCCTTGATCCGGCATCGACCCAGCCGATAGGCGATGTCCTTCGCCGTCAACATGGTCGTGGCCGGCACGGCGACGGCGCCCAGCCGGTGCAGGGCGACCATCGTGATCCACCATTCCGGGCGTCGGCCCACCATGAGAAAGACCCGGTCGCCCTTCGTCACACCCTCTTCGGCCAGCATGTTCGCCAGTCGACAGCTCAGCTCCTTGATGTCGAGAAACGTCAGGCATCGCCGGCCGGCGCCGTCTTCGCCGATCCAGATCATCGCCGTCTTATCCCGGTCTTCGGCGTGTGCGTCGACCACATCCCGCGCGAAGTTGAACCGTTCGGGAACATGGAGCGTGTCGTCAATGAGGCGGGGTTGCGCAGCCACGTATGCCTCCACCTTGGCTGGGCCTCATGCACCGGAACGTGTAAAGGTCGTCTGTGCCCGCAGGTTCCCGCGACGACCGGCAACGACTATCCCGGAACGCGATCAACGTGTCAACCCTGGCAAGCTGCGTCGCGCGCTTGAAGGATGAAGATCAGTTCGCGCAGTTCGGATCGACGGGATGGTCTTCGCCGCTCCAGCACCGCTGGAAGGCTCCGAAGTCGGTCACGTCGACGTCCTCATCGTCGTCGAAGTCGCTGTCCTGACACGTCGGGCTTCCGTCGTGCGGGACGGCGGGTCCTCGGGCACAGGCTTGGAACGCTGCGAAGTCTGCGGCGTCCACGTCGCAGTCGTGATCGAAGTCGCCGGGCATGACCGGCAGACACGCGTGTCTTTCAGTCACGACCCGCCTTCTTGAGGTGTTTATCGAAGAACGCGGCGGCCATATCGAGGACGCCCGGATAGGCGCCCACACCGTGGCCGCCGTCTTTGATCACGTGGAGGGTGGCCTCGAGGCCTGCGGCCTTCAGCTTGTCATAGAGGATCTGGCTGTGCTTGAGGGGGATGGTGCGGTCGGCATCACCGTGGACGATCAGAAACGGCGGGTCGTCCTTCGTGATGAAGTAAACCGGGCTGGCCATGTTGGCTGCCTCGCGTTTCTCCTCCCACGGGCCGCCGAGGAGTCTGGCCAGCGCTGTTTCCAGAATCGCCGGCTGCTTTCGCCCGGGCTCCCGGACGTGGTCCTCGCGCGTGAAGTCCGTCGGCCCGCAGAAATCGCACACTGCCTGGACGCGGCTGGAGTGCTTGAGGTTTCCGCCCACGTCGCCCTCCAGTTCCTTGATGTCACCGGAGGTGCCCAGCAGAGCGACCAGGTGTCCGCCGGCCGAGCCGCCCGCAGCACCGACGCGATCGGGATCGAAGCCGTACTCGGCCGCGTGAGCCCGGACCCACCGAACCACCGCCTTGCAGTCGTTGATCTGGGCAGGGAACTGGGCCACGCCGGTGAGCCGATAGTTCATGCTCACGATCGCGTAGCCCTTTCCAGAGAACGAGACGATCTGACAAGGGCTCTTGTCGCCCGCCGCCCAGGCCCCGCCGTGAATCCAGACGATGACCGGCAACGGCCGAGGCTCCGTCTCGGGCAGGTAGATGTCCAGGAGCAGCGGCTGATCGTTGATCCGTGCATACTCGACGTCGGCGACTTTCTTCACGCCCGGGGGAACCGCAAGCAGCGCGGGCATGGAGGCCGTCGGCTGGTTGGCCGGGGCGGTCTGGCTGCTCCGCCGGTGCTCACGGAGCGCCTTTTTCTCCTGGTCGTCGAGTCTCCCGTCGTTGTCTTTGTCGAATTGACGAAGGAGTTGTTCGCGGTCAGCCCTGCGGCCGGCCGCCTTCGGTTCCTCCGCCGCCAGCGCCGGGGCCAAAAAGAGACAGGTCCAGCCGACGACTGCCAAAGCTTTGATCGCACGCATGGTCACTCCCTTTCCTGTATGGGGTCTCCGTGCGGCGCATGATATGCCCTTCGCTTGCCATCCGCCAGCAGTCGGTTAGATTGGTAGCGCCGACCTGGCTGGTGAGGCAGAGCCTCTCACAAGGTGCGACGAATCGCGAAAAGGAGATCCAGAATCATGTTGTCTCGTGTCCTTCTGGTGGGTCTGGTCGGAGGAGGCGCGTTGATCGGGGTGACGGAGGAAGCATCGGCCGCCGGCAAACCCAGTGTGGTGATCGTGCTCACGGACGATCAGGGCTACGGCGATCTCTCGTGCCACGGGAATCCGATCCTCAAGACGCCCGAGATGGACCGGCTCCGCGATCAGAGCATTCGGTTCACCGACTTCCACGTTGCACCGATGTGCACGCCGACGCGCTCGCAACTGATGTCCGGCCGCGATGCCCTGGACAACGGGGCGATGAACGTCAGCAGCGGACGGTCCATGCTCCGCCGCGGCGTTCCCACGATGGCCGACATCTTCGCCGGCTCGGGCTATCGCACCGGAATCTTTGGCAAGTGGCACCTGGGCGACGTCTATCCGTATCGGCCGCAGGACCGCGGGTTTCAGAAAGCCATCTGGTTCCCGTCGTCTCACATTCCGTCCGCCCCCGATCGCTGGAACAACGACTACTTCGACCCGTACTTTCGGCTCGAAGACGGCCGCATCAGGCAGTTCAAAGGCTACTGCACGGACGTTCTGTTTGATGAGGCGATGGGCTGGATGCAGGATCGGGCCAGGGCCGCGGAGCCCTTCTTCGCGTACATCCCGCTGAACGCCGCCCACGGCCCGCTGTATGTGCCGGACAAATACCGCGAGCCGTACCGGTCGCTCGATGCGGCCGTGGCCAGTTTCTTCGGGATGATCGTTAACATCGACGAAAACCTGGGCCGCCTGGACCGGATGCTGGAGCAGGCCGGCCTCCGCGACAACACGATCCTCATCTTCATGACCGACAACGGGGGCACCGCCGGCGTGAAGGTTTTTAACGCCGGTATGAAAGGCAAGAAGATCACGCTCACGGAGGGCGGGCATCGCGTGCCCTGCTTCGTCCGCTGGCCGGCGGGGCGCCTCGGAGAGCCCCGCGACCTGAAGGAACTGGTCCACGTTCAGGACCTGCTGCCCACCCTGATCGAACTCTGCTCCCTCAAGCCGCCGCCCGACCCGAAGTTCGACGGCGTGAGTCTGGCGGGCCTGCTCCGCGGCGAACCGTCGCGACTGGCCGACCGGATGCTGGTGGTGCAGTTCAGCCGTATGGACCACCAGGCCCCGGTTCGAGGCGACGCCGCGGTGCTCTGGAAACGGTGGCGATGGATCGACGACCGAAAGCTTTACGACCTCGACACCGATCCCATGCAGGATCGCAACGTCGCGGACGCACACCCCGAGATCGTGGCGAAAATGCGCGAGCACTACGCGAAATGGTGGGCGGATATCGAGGCGGACGTCAACACCCACAGCGAACTTACGATCGGTTCGGAGGCAGAGCCGGTCACGCTGCTGTCCGCGGCGGACTGGCAGGATGTCTTCCTCGATCAGCAGCGGCAGGTGCGTCGTGGAGAACCCCGCAACGGCCCGTGGGGCCTGGAGGTGGCTCGCGACGGGGGATACCTGTTTGAACTCCGCCGCTGGCCTCGCGAAGCGGATCTGCCGCTCGACGCCGGTCTGCCGGCCTTCCGACAGGTGGATGGCGAACTACCCGAGGGCCAAGCCCTGCCGATCGCCAGAGCGAAACTGCGCGTAGGCACGTTCGAGCAGACCCGCGACGTGAAGCCCGGCGACACCTTCGCCAGCTTCGTCGTTCCGTTGCACAAGGGTCCGGCCAAGGCCCAAACGTGGTTCTACGACGCCGACGGCAAGGAACTGTGCGGGGCCTACTAC
>JACQVT010000154.1 GCA_016209665.1 Planctomycetota bacterium
ACCCTGGACCTGAAGGCGCCGCCCGTCCGATGGCACGGGGCGTTCTTCTCGGGTTTCTGCAAGCCGAGCTTCTGCAACAGCGATCCCCAGCTCATCGGGACCTACGAGCTGATGGCCGAGGCGAACCGGCAGTACCCAAAGGCCTGGAGCCTGCAGCGCGACTTCTGGATGACCGGCATGGACGACCGGCCGGGCTTTCTTACTCCGGTGCTGCCGAACGTCGTGCGGGAACGGGAAACGCGGCGAATCGTAGGCATCGAGGATCGGCCCGAGGGGCTCGCGCTGAAGGTCGAGGACTTCTTCGGCCACGAGCAGTACGGCATCCCCACCGGCCGTCTGGTCAGCGAGGATTACCATCCGGGCGATGAGGTGCTGATCGCCGACGGCACCCACGACGCCCGGGGCAAGGTGCTGGCGGCGGATGACCGCGCCGGCACCGTGCTGGTGGGCCGCGCGGCCACACCGCTCGGAGGCTGGTTGCTCGAGTACACAGCGCCGCTGCCGACCCGGGAGGATCCGGCGGCCCCCGGCCTGTTCGCCTGGGGCGGCTGTTACCTTCGCAAGTTCAACCCAACCGGTACCGCGTGCTACTACTGGGGCCGGCTCGACAAGGAATGGGACATCGCCCACAAGCGGTTCGGGCGCCGGCTGGTCCCCAATTTCGCGGACGCGCCGGGCGATCTGGCCGTCGACGGGCGGAATTGGACGACGGCCAAGGATTACGCACAGCTTCACGAGGTGGTGCGGGCGATGACCGGTCACCTGATCGATCGCTACGGCGACGCCTGCCTGACGTTCGTCTGGAGCGTGTTCAACGAGCCGGACCTGGGGCGGATGTTCTGGCGGTCGGACTGGAACGAGCTGCAAAAGTTCTACGACTACACCACCGATGCGATTCTGCGGGCCTTTGAGGACCGCGGCTACGACTCGCGCCGCGTCTTTGTTGGAGGCCTGGAGCTGGGCGGGATCTTCGGCGTCAACCTCAAGGTTCGCGAATTCCTGACCCATTGTTCGCCGCGGGCTGAGGGTGAAGGGGCGTTGCCGGTTAACGCCGCGTTCGCCGATGCGCGGCTCGAGGGCAAGCGGTCGAAACGGGTTGAGGAACTCTGTCGAGCACATGGAGGCAAAGGGGCACCTTGCGACTTTGTCTCTATTCACGCCTACAACCGATCGGAGGTCATGGCGGCCAAGCTGGCCCGGGCCAAGGAGGTCGCGCTTGAGATCGATCCCGAGTATTACGCCGCACTGTGGGTCAACTCGCATGAGTCGTGCCCCGACTGGAACCCACCGGCGGACCCGGCCGCCGCCGACAGCTACCTGGGCAACGGGTACTTCCCGACCTGGTGCGCCGACGTGGTCGCCCGGCAGTTGCGCCGCGCCGCCGCCGACCCGCGCTTTGCCTACGGCGAGACCATCCTGACGTTCTGGCACGGCCCCACGACGAACTTCGGCGGGCTCAACAACTGCACGCGGCTGGTGAACGTGGACGACGACGGCGACGGCAAGACCGACCGAAAAGTCCTTGTGCCCATGCCCATCTTCCAGTTCCTGAACCTGCTGTCGAGCATGGGCGATGACTATTGGTCGCTGCCGGAGCAGGTCGGCGGCGGCCACGTCGTCGGCGGGTTTGCGGCCCGAGCAGCCTCGCCGATGCGGGGCACCGAGCGCGACCTGCGCGTGGTGCTGTACGCGCACAACGCCGCGGATACCCAGTCCCGTTCCGACCGGACATTTCGGATCACACTCGACGTGGCCGGTGTCCCCTGGCCCAAGGTCCGCGTGCGGGAGTACCGGTTCGACCGGGAGGACAACACCTACTATCGACTCGGCCAGCAGCTTCGCGACCGGCCGCTGCCCCGCGCGGGCGAGGCTGACGTCGCGGTGCAGATGCTGGCTGACGGCGACCGCGAAACGAGGCTGACGGCGCTGAGGCAACTGGCCGAAATGGGTCCGGCGGCCCAGTCGGCGTTGCCGCTGCTGCTCAGGCTCATCAATGAGCGTCAGGACGCCCAGATCGTCGCCGCGGGCAAGGCGGCCGTCGAGCGGATCGTCGCCTCGGCCGTGTGCTACAGCCCCCACGAAGTGAGCCAGGTGCGGGCGCTGTCAGTGCTGCAGGTGACCGCGTCGGGCGCCTACACCCTCGATCACCCTGGACACCTCAAGCTCCCCGTCACGCTGACCGGCAACGGAGCGGGTTTTCTGACCATCGAGCCCGACCGGCAGGAAGAGTGAAGTCATGGTGCGCAGTTCGGGTCCGCGAGGATGCCGGGGCCGCTGAAGCATCGCTGGAACGCGCCGAAGTCGACGTCGTCAATGTCGGTATCGCCGTCGATGTCGGCGGGCGAGCAGATGGGCGGGCCGCCGTGGGCGATCGCCGGGCCGGCGGCGCAGGCCATGAACGTCGTCAGGTCATCGAAGTCCACGTCGCAGTCCTGGTCGAAATCGAACGGGGCGTGGCTGGTACAGACCAGTCCGAACGGCACCCAGAACCCGCCGACCAGGCCGTAGTCTCCTCCCGACAGCGGCGCCGACTGGTTGCTCGCGTCGGGCTGACCGATGGTGCCGGTGAGTTCATACCCGCCGCCCGAACTCGTTCCCCCGCCGCCGTCAATGGTCGACCAGGTAAGATCGTAGCCGCCGCCGGATTGGCCGAGAGCGGATGCGCAGCAGATCAGCAGTGACATGACCAGTGCCGGAACTATCGACCTGTTCATCCTCGACCTCCTTCCCGCCAGACGGGAGCATCCATCAACCGTGTTCGTCATGTTTTGCAAAGGCCCTTCGGTTCGACTGGTGTACCTCATTGTAGCCCGCCTGACGGGCCAAGCCAAGCCATAACCCCGATTTTCGACGATCCCGCCGGGGTGACAGACCTGCCGGGGGACCAGACAGCCGGCGGCGAACCGCGGGTTGCAGGGGCTTACGGGCATCCGTACAGTTATCCCGGCCCCGGACCGCCGCGGCGGGGCCACGGGTCGCGGCAGGAGGCGTTGGACATGACGAGAGCACTGCGAATCCTGAGCATCGTGGGCGCGGCCTTGGTGCCCGCGGCGGCGGGTGCGGCGACGGACGTGAACTTCGCCGTCGACGCCGACGCGGTGGCGGGGCCGTTGGACGAGAAGATCTACGGCCACTTCCTGGAGCACATCTACCACTCGGTGAACGGCGGCCTGTGGGGCGAGCTGGTCTGGAACCGCAGCTTCGAGCAGTCCGATGTGCCGGGGATCTGGCGGGTCGAGGGCGATACGCTGGCTCAGACCGACCTCAAGCCGGACGTTCGGCTGACGTTCGGCGATGCGCGGTGGGACGATTACCTTTTCTCGGTCGAGGCTCGGAAAACCGACGGGGCGGAGGGCTTTTTGATCATGTTCCGCGTCGCCGACGACACGAATTTCTACTGGTGCAACCTCGGCGGCTGGGGCAACACGAAACACGCGGTCGAGAAGAACAGCGGGGCCTCGCGGCAGATCGTCGGGTCGTCGGTGCCGGGCAGAATCGAGACGGGCCGGTGGTACAAGATCGCCGTCCGCTGCGAGGGTCCGGCTTATACGGTTTCGCTCGATGGACAGAAGCTGCTGGAGTTCAAGGACGCCGACCATCCGCACGCGAGCGGCAGGGTGGGGCTGGCCACCTGGAACACCGCGGCGCAGTTCCGCAACTTCTCGGTGACGCGGCTGGACGGGGAGGCGCTGCACACCGGCTTGCCTCCGGCGCCGCCGCCGCCCGCCACAGCCAGCCGATGGTCGGGGTACGGCATGGGCCGCTGCGAGCGGACCCGTGACAACCCGCTTAACGGCGAATACTGTCAGCTCATCGACTCGGCCGGCCCGGAGATGGGCTTGACCCATGCGCCCATCGCATTCAAGAAGGACGCCGTCTATCGCGGCTCGCTGTGGGCGCGGGGTGATGCGAGCGGCAAGCTGGTCGCGCACCTGTGCGACGTGGACGGGCCGGTCGCGAGTGAGGTGCTCGCATCGCCGACGTTGGAGTGGCGCGAGTACCCGCTCGAGCTGAAGTCGCCGCAGACGATAGCACTCGGGGCGATCCGCGTGGGCATCCAGGGAACGGGCCGTGCGTGGGTGGACCAGGTTAGCCTGACGCCCGCGGCCGTCGCCCAGACCGCGGGGTGCCGGCCCGATCTGCTCAAGGCCGTGGCCGACCTGCGGCCGCCGATCATCCGATGGCCGGGTGGATGTTTTGCCGAGTACTACCGCTGGAAGGACGGCATCGGCCCGCAGCACAAGCGGGCCAAGTACCCGATCGTCATCTGGGACGACCAGGATCCCAGCTCTTTCGGCACGGACGAGTGCATCGCCATGTGCCGCAAGGTAGGGGCCGAACCGCTGATCGTGATCAACATCGGCCGGCAC
>JACQVT010000127.1 GCA_016209665.1 Planctomycetota bacterium
GATCGGGATCGACGCCCTGCGGAACATGCAGGGCGTGGACGTGACGCGGGACCTGGTGGCGGCCTATCCGACCTTACCAGCAGACTTCCAGTTCGCTTTGATCCCGGTGCTGGGCGGCAAGCGGCATCCGCTGGTGGCGTCGATCCTGACGGAGGGAGCCAAGTCCAGGGAACCGGCCACGCGGCTGGCGGCCATCGCCGCACTCGGGGATGCGATGCTCCCGGAGATCGCGGAAGTCGTGGCGGGGATTGCCAGGACCGGCACGCCCGAAGAAAGAGCGGCCGCCCTGCGGAGCCTGCTGAGCCTGGCGGACGGACTACGAGAGGCGGGACGCGCCAAGGAATCAGGAAAGACATACGTCATGGCGTTGAACGCCGGCGGCGAGGGGGACCAGGAACTGAGGCGGCGGGCGTTGCAGGGCATTGCGGATTGTCCGGTCGCCGAAGGCTACGAGGCCGCCAAGGCGGCAGCCGGCGACAAGGAGACGAACGACCTGGCGATCCGCCTCATGGTCGGCGTCGCGGGCGCCCTGGTCCAGGTGAAGCAGAACGACAAGGCACTCGAACTATACGAGCGGGTCCGGCAGATGAATCCGACGACCGAGCTGATGCAGGCCATCGCCAAGGGCATGGTCGCGGCCGGGGCGAAGGTGGACGTGCAGGCCCTGATGGGCACCATCACCAACTGGTGGGTGGTCGGGCCGTTCGAGTTGGGTGAGCAGAACC
Organism: Planctomycetota bacterium; assembly: GCA_016209665.1. GTDB lineage: Bacteria > Planctomycetota > Phycisphaerae > UBA1845 > PWPN01 > JACQVT01. The sequence goes on from JACQVT010000127.1 coordinate 726, forward strand.
AGGGTTGGAACGTCGAGTACGTCGGCGAGCCCGACGTTAACCTGGTCGGCCGGTACATGTCCGGCAAGCGACGGGTTCAGTGGACGCCGGTCACGTCCGATGACCCCCACGGCAAGATCAATCTGCGGGCCACGGTGGCCGACGCCGACAACGCCATCGCGTACGCCTACACCGAGATCACCGTCAAGGAAGCCACCGACGCCGTGCTCCTGGTCGGCACGGACGACAGCGAGCGCATCTGGCTGAACGGCAAGAAGGTGTTCGAGTTGTGGACCGCCCGCGGACTCACGGTGGATCAGGACAAGGTGCCGGCCAGGCTCGAGGCCGGCGTGAACCGCATCCTGATGAAGGTCTGGCAGAACACGCTGGGCTGGGAATTCTGTATGAGAGTCACCCAGCCCGACGGCCGACCCGTGCAGTTCACGCAGAAGGCCCCATAGGCCGTCAGGAAGACCTTACGTATTTATCAACAATAAGTTACAGATGGCCGCCGCGAGTCATGGCGGGTGTCCGCCCCATGGTTGAGACACGGATTTGCTACTGTACCGTCCAGACGGTACAGTTAAGGTATGCTGGAATCGACACCCATCCCGAACCGCAAAGCGGGGACCGAGGATTCCCTGCCAATGCGGGACCGATTGCTGAACGCGGCCGAGCAGGTCGTGGGCCGCGACGGTGTCGCCAACCTGACCCTGGAGGCGGTGGCCAACGAGGCCGGCGTCAGCAAGGGCGGGCTCCTGTACCATTTTCCAACCAAGTCGGCGTTGATCACCGCGATCGTGGAACGGATGGCGGTGCAGTGCGAGGGGGACCAGGAGCGGGCGGTCGCCGCCGACCCTTGCCCCACGGGAGCGTTCACCCGGGCGTATCTGGCGGCGCGGGCGGAACCGCGCGAACCGCATAAGCGGCCCGTGCACACGGCGCTGCTGGCGGCGGCGGGCACCGACCCGCAGTATCTCGACCCGTTCCGCAAGCGGTTCCTTGAATGGCAGGCCCGGCTGGCATCCGACGGCATCGCGCCCGAGGTAGCGACCATCGTCCGCCTGGCCCTCGACGGGTTGGCCCTGGGCCGGCTGCTCGACCTGCCCGGTCCGGAGGGTGAACTGCGGCGGAAGGTCATCGAGAAGCTGATTTCCATGACCAGGGGTGAGTAGGAGACCAGGCCGTGAGGATGCAGATGATGATCGCGGTGGATCGACGACTCGCGCGGGCAGGCCGCCGACGAGCAGCGGCGATGTTGCTGGCCGGGGCGATGGTCGTGGCGGCCGCCGGCGGCTGCGAACGCAAGCACGGCGCGGTCATGCAGATGCCGGAGCGCCCGCCGGCGATGGTCACGGTGGCCGACGCGGTGACCCGGGACGTGCCCGTGTAC
>JACQVT010000128.1 GCA_016209665.1 Planctomycetota bacterium
ACCTAGTTTATCCCTGTCATCGGCGATGGTCAATGGAACGACCTGCGTGGCAGGACGTAAGTTCAATGGATGAAAGGATTCATCGTGGCGGGGATTTCAAGCGGCGGGCGTCGTCTGTGGCTCGTTTTCGGGTTGGTCACGTGGCTGACGTCCGGTTCGGCGGTCGCGGCCGACGCCGCGGGCTGCCTGGCGGATGAACTTGGCCGCCTGCTGACCTCGCCCCAGATCGGCAAGATGCGTGTCGGGGTGCGGGTCGTCTGCCTCGAAGACCCGAGACCGCGCGTCGTCTACGACCTCAACCCGGATGAGCCCCTCAAGCCCGCCAGCACACAGAAGATCCTGACCACGGCCGCCGTCTTCGCCCTGCTGCCGGCGGACTTCAAGTTCCGCACGGTGCTCGCCCGCCGCGGCGACGATCTGGTGGTCATCGGCTCGGGCGACCCGGCGATCGGCGACCCGCAACTGGCGCGGGCGGCCCGGGAGTCGATCACCGCCGTCTTCCACCGTTGGGCCGATAAGCTGAAGGCCGCCGGCGTCACCCGCGCCACGGGCGACCTGCTGTTGGACGATTACATCTTCGAGCAGCGGTTCATCAACGCTAGCTGGACCACCCAGTTCAAGGACCAGATGGAGCGCTGGTATTGCGCGCCGGTGGGCGGCCTCAACTTCAACGACAACTGCGTGGACATCGTCGTGCGGCCCGGCGGCGGCGTCGGTTCGCCCGCCCAGGTGACGCTGATCCCCACCACCCCCTACGTCAAGCTGGCCAACACCTGCAAGACCGCGGCCAAGGGCGAGCCCGCGATCCGCCGGACCGTCGGTGAAACGGTGACCGTGTCGGTCAGCGGGTCGGTGTCGCGTCCCGGCAGCTCCAGCAGCCCGTTGTCGCTGACCGTGGGCGATCCGGGTCTGTTTTTCGCCAGTACCTTGCGGACGGTGCTGGCGGCCGAGGGCATCGCGATCGACGGCGCGACCCGCCGGGCCCGGGTGCGGCTCGCCGACAACTCGATCCCCCGCGATCTTGAGATCGTGGCCGTCCACGAGCAGACGCTGCCCGACGTGATCCAGCGCTGCAACAAGAACAGTCAGAACATGTTCGCCGAGACGCTGCTCAAGACGGTCGGCGCTTATGCCGGCACCACGACCGACAGGCCTCGCATCGGCAGCTACGAGACCGGCCGTCAGGTGCTTGAGCAGTTCCTCCGGCGGATCGGCGTGGCGGATGAGGGCTGCGTGATCGACGACGGTTCGGGCCTCAGCCACAGCAACCGGACGACCGCGGCCGTCCAGGCCGGCGTCCTGACCTACATGGACCGCCACCCCAGGCAGGAGGAGTGGATCGCCACCCTGGCCGAGCCCGGGGCGGACGGCACGATCAAGCGGCGGCTCCGGGAGTTGAGCGGCCGAGTCTTCGCCAAGACCGGCCACATCAAGGACGTAAGCGCGCTCGCCGGCTACGTGTTCGGCCCCGACGGCCGCCGATACGCCTTCTCGATCCTGTGCAACGACACCAGCCGGTCCCGGATGTCGAGCAACGCGCTGCAGGATGCGATCTGCCGCAAGCTCGCCACCTGGGAGGGTCCCCTGACCACCGCGTCGAGCCAGTGACGCCTCTACTTCAGAGTCCGTGACAGGATCGGCGGAGACGGGATCGGGTCGATTTCAGAGCCCGGAGCGCCAGCGACGGGTGCATGCAAACCCACTCGCTTGCGCTCGGGGCTCTGACATACTCCGCCGACCATGTGACGGAGCCGTTACTTCGCCAGTTCCAGCTTGCCCGCGGCCGCGTCGGGGTGGGTCTGCAGGTAGATGCGGTACAGATCGAAGAACGTCGGCGCATCCAGCAGTTCGATCTTCGGGTTCGCCGCTCGCGCCTGCTCGTAGACCTGCGCGTACCACTCCGGTGTCTTGAGGATCGCCCGGAACCAGTGGAACGGCAGGCGGCGGACGCCGACGCGATGGACGACCACCTGGGCGGCCCGATTGGCATCGTCGCCCAGGTCGTGGTCGGCGCGGATCACCGGCATCGTCCCGTGCAGCAGCGACGGCGGAATCTTCTGCGGCACGATGCCGTCGGGGCTGAAGCTCGCGTAGCAGTCCAGGCCCGCGGCATCCAGCCCCGGGGCGAAGCCATCGATGATGAAGCCCGTGATCGTCAGGCCCCACCGCTCGTACAGCGGCTTGCAGTGCCGGGCCCACACGTCCAGCCCGCCGGGCAGCCCCGAGAACTCGCGCGGCTCTTGCAACATGCCGGGGTTCAGGTAGCCCGCCCCGTTGTCGGCGGCGGCGAAGTAGTCGTTCGGCGTGGCCGTCCGTCGCAGGTAGTCCAGCACCATCGGCGCCCGTCGATCGAGCACCGGACTGACGCACCACATCAGCGGGATGTTGCCGCGGGCGGGGTGGTCCCACACGATCGGCATATACTGGTACACCCACGCGGCCGCGTCCCAGTCGCCGACGTAGAAGATGATGAACTGCCGGTCTTGCCGGTCGACCTTGCCGTCACGGGTGAGGTAGCCGCGTTTGACCAGGTCGTCGCGCGTCACCCACGGCTGCGGGTAGCGGTCGCGGAGCGGGAAGTGCATGTAGAATGATGCGTTGGCCATCGCCCCGAAGCCGACCGCGTCGGCGTCCATGAAAGCGTTATAGGCGCTGGCGATCTGGGCGTACTTCCATTCGGTCTCGACGCCGCCGTGCTTGCCGCCCGCGCCGGGGTTGTCCTTGGTGTACTTGATGGCCCAGGGCGTAAACCCGCCGATGTGGATCATGCGCTGCCGGCCGACCTGCTGGTGGGCGCTGAGGAGCAGGGCCTGCAACGTCTTGCCGTCGGTGCCCGGCTGCTGATCGGGATCGTCGATCGGCGTTTCGTCGTCCCAGACGCCCAGGTCGAAGAAGAACGCCCGCCGGGCCACGAAATAGTCGTGGTTGGTCAGCGTGTGATGGTTCGGCGCCGCGAAAAACCGGACGCCCTTGATCCAGTGGGCGTCGATGTAGTAGGCCGCGAAGCCCGCGTCGACCTTGCCGGTGTCGATGTACTGCTCCTTGAGCCACAGGTAGGCGTCGCACTTGGCGCTGCCCGTCGAGGGGGTGTCCGAGCCGGGGATCGTGCCCCGCCCGGTGAACATGGACGAGGCGTCCTCGTTCAGCAGCCGCCGGACCACCGGCAGTTTCGGCTCCCTCGCGACCAGTCGCGAATACACGCTATCGGGGGCCGGGTCGAACCGCACCGCGATCAGGTCCTCGACGCCGGCGATGGTGGACGCCAGGTTACTCGTCGCCGCCACGTTCGGATCGTAGAGCACGACGCCTTTGATCGTTCGGCGGTACTTGCGGACCAGGGCCTCGAGGTTTGGTATCGTCTGCCGCTTGCGGCCCGCCAGCCATTGGCCTCGCTCGCTCATGCGGTCGAGCCAGTAGTCGTCGACGTTCCGCCCCCCGGCCTCGACGAACCGCACGTACAGCCGCGGGGCGTCGCGGTTGACGATCCCCTGGAGCGTCGCCACCGCGTGCACGTAGTCCCAGACGCGGGCGGTCTGCTGCTCGCTCTTCGCGTCGAACCGTAGTGCATCCGTCAGGTCGTACACGTCAATCGCGGGCCCGGGCGCTGCCGCCGCCCACATCAGGCTCATCATCAACACCGTGCTGGCCATGTCGAACCCCAAATGTGCCCCGCGGCGAGAAGGCCCAGGCATCCCGGTCCCTGGGCTTTTGCCGCGGTGAGTGGTACAGTACGAGACACGGTACAGACCCTCAAGCATCGGTCCCGGCGCAGCGCGGGCGAGCGGCGCCACGGGAGGGGCAACCCCATGCTGGTCGGCCTGCGGTGCAAGTGCGGCAAGCGGTTGAAGGTGCCCGAGTCGCGGATCGGCAAGGCGGGAACCTGCCCGGTCTGTCGGGCGACGCTCCGCCTCGTGGCCCCACACCCGGTCGCCGTGAGCATGGGCGACGAAGCGCTGTTCGAGATTACCGCCGGCCCCGATCGCGTGGGCGAGGCGATCCTGCTCGCCGGCGACGGACCGATCGAGATCGGACGACTTCCCGGTAAGCACATCGTGTTCGGAGGTCATAGCGTCTCGCGGGCCCACTGCCAACTCGTCCGCACGGAGACCGGCGTCTGGCGGATCGAGGACCAGCGGAGCACCAGCGGCCTCTACATCAACGGCCAGCGTGTGGACGCTCGCGACCTGCACGCCAACGACCGGGTCCGCATCGGGGACTACGAGCTGAGCTACCTCTGCTGGAACTCCAAGACAACCGCGGTCGCGGCCCCGGATCACGTAACCGTGGACTCCAATCGGGGCGCCGAGGCACCTCAGGACGAAGACCTCACGGCCGCCGGCCCATCGCTGCTGGACGAAGCCTTCGATGATGACAGCCTGTACCGTCTCAGCGATGGCGATGCCGTCGAGCAGGCCCAGCCGGTCACTGCTCCGGCGGCGCCCGCACCGGTGACCGGTGGTCCCATCTGCCCATCCTGCGGCCAATCGCTGGCTCCCAACGCCAGGATCTGTGTCCAGTGCGGCATCGACCTCAAGACGGGCCGGGCGATCCTCACCTCGCAGGACACGGACCTCGACTCGGTGCACACCCACGCTGAGAACGTCATCCGCCCGCTCAGTTGGCTCATCCCGCTCGGGATCTATCCGGTGGCTTCGGAAGCATTCGGCATCCGCAAGCCCTACTACATCCGGGCGATTGCCGTCATTACCGTCCTGATCAGCGTCTGGTTCTGGATGTATGAGTGGAGCGAGTCGCCGAGGATGGCGTCCGCGAAGAACTACATGCTCTGGGTCGGCAGCGGTCAACCAGAGCCCGGTGACATCTTTGCCTACTACCACTACACGAATTACGGGGACCAGGAAGCCTTCGATGCCCGCTGGGACGAGCTGGAGGCCGAGGCGGAGCGCAAGCGCGAGCAGCAGTTGCGTCAACAGAAGCCCGGAGGCCGGAGCAGCGAGACATCCGAGGGCGATTCGCTCGACGAGGAACTGGACGATGCCGAGCTGGCCAACCTCATTGTCGCCGCCCACAGGTCGCTGCCTCCCGACAAGCAATACC
>JACQVT010000131.1 GCA_016209665.1 Planctomycetota bacterium
CGATGAGAGTCCGCGTTCGTGTCCTGGCGTGCATCGCCGCGTCGTTCTGGCCGCTGGTCACCGTCGCCGGGCAGACGCCCGCCGCCGCATCCGCGCCGGCGAACCATCCCTGCACCAGCGTGATCGCCTACCGCGTTCCCGGCAGCACGCAGGACGCAACCTCACGGGCGATGGTGGTGGTGCCGCACGAGTACCTGCGCGACGCGGGCGAGGGGGTGTCGGCGAAGCGGTACCCCGTCGTCTACCTGCTGCACGGCTATGCCGTCACCTACACGCGGTACGACGAGAAGTTTCGGGAAGCCGGGCGGCGGCTGGTGGATCTGGCCGACCGGTTCGGTGCGATCCTGGTCATGCCCGACGGCAATCGCAGCTCGTGGTACCTGGACGCCTTCCCCGACTTGCCCGACGCCGCCGACTGGCAGTACGAGCGGATCATCATCGAGCACGCGATCCCCGCGGTCGACGGCCGATACCGCACCTGGGCCGAGCGGGCCGGCCGCGGCATCACCGGCATGAGCATGGGCGGACACGGCGCGCTCTATCTGGCAGCCCGGCATCCCGGCCTGTTCGCCGCCGCCACCAGCATGAGCGGCCTGATGATCCTGCGCAACACGACGAATCCGCAGGACCTCGCCAAGCGCCTGGGCCGCCTGGAGGAGCACCGCCTCCGCTGGATCGAGCACAGCGTGCTTCAGCAGGCGGACAAGTTCGTCGGCCGCGACGTGGCCTTGCTGCTCGATTGCGGCTGGGACGACCCGTTCGTCTGGGACCACCGCATGTTGCACGACAAGCTGATGCGGCTGGGCGTGGCCCACGATTATATCGAGCGGCCGGGCAAGCACGAGTGGCCTTACTGGATCAACGCCCTGCCCTATCACTTGCAGTTCATCACCGACCGGCTCAAGCCGGCGGGGTTCACAGCCGGCCGAGCGGCCGGACGTGGGCCTGCAATTCGTCGTTGAACTGTTGGGCCGTCGCCTCCAGGCGTTTGGCGACGTCGGGATAGTCGTCGATCCGGTTGCGGGTCTCGCTGACGTCGCCCTCGAGGTCGTACAGTTCGGTGCCCCGCAGCCGCGGGCCGTCCGGCACCAGGTGCAGCTTCCATCGCCGGTCGCGGACCGCCCGCAGGTTGGCGGGGCGGTCCGGCGGGCTGCCCGCATAGTAGTAGAACGCCGGGTGCGGACTTTCCGCGTCCGGCTGACCCGACATGAGCGGCCAGAGGTTTCGCCCGTCGATCGCGCGTTCGGCGGGGACCCGGGCTCCCGCGAGTCCGGCGAACGTCGGCAGGATGTCGATGTTGGCGGCGATCTCGCAGGTACTTCGCCCGGCCGGGAGGTGGCCGGGCCATCGCGCGATCGCGGGCACCCGGACGCCCCCCTCCCAGACCGAACCCTTGCCCCCGCGGAGCGGCCCCGCCGAGCCGCCGTCGATGCCGTAGTCGAGCCACGGGCCGTTGTCGGACGTGTAGACCACCAGCGTCCGGTCGTCCAGACCAAGGTCCTTCAGCCGATCGAGAATCCGCCCCACGCTCCAGTCGATCTCTTCGATCACGTCGCCGTACAGCCCGCGCCGCGACCTCCCGTTAAACTTGTCGGACACAAACAACGGCACGTGGGGCATCGCGTGGGCCAGATACAGAAAGAACGGCCGATCCCGGTTCTCGGCGATGAACTCCAGCGCCTTTTGGGTATACGAGGCGGTCAATTTCGTCTGGTCGGGGTTCAACTCAACAACCTGGTCGTCGGACATCAGAGGCAGGGGATAGGGGAAGCCGCCATCCTTTGGATAGCACGAACCCTGGCCTGCGAAGCCCGTATAGGCCGCGCGCTTGCGGGCGGCGATCATGCGGGCGTCCTCGTTCTCGGTGACGGGCATGCGCGGATGATACGGCCACATATCGTTGGAGAACGGCAGGCCATAGTACTTGTCGAACCCGTGGCGGAGCGGCAGGAACTCGGGGGCGTCGCCCAGGTGCCACTTGCCGATGATCATCGTCGCGTAGCCCTGGGGCTTGAGGACCTCGGCCAGCGTGATCTCGTCGGGGTGAATGCCGGTCTTGGCCCTGGGCCCGTGGTTGAACCCCAGGCTGATCCGTGGGGCATAGCAGCCGGTCATCAGTGATGCCCGCGACGGGCCGCAGAAGGGAGCGGCATAGAAACTGGTGAACCGCAGCCCCTCGTCCGCCATGCGATCGATGTTGGGCGTGACGATGTTCGGTGAGCCGTAGCAGCCCAAGTCGCCGTATCCCTGGTCGTCGGTGAAGATGATGATGAAATTCGGTTTGGGAGTCGAATCCGCCGACAGTGCCGGTCCGCACGCCAGCAGCCAGGTGGTTGCGAGAATCATCAACACGCACGTTTGAAGTTTCATGATCGATCTCCAAACCCGCGAAGTGTACCCTGTCCCGACTCGATGACAAGCACCCACCGAACCGATATACTGGCCGATCGACGGCCTCGATGGCCAGGGGCCGAGAACGCGATGGGCCAAGTTGAAACGAGATGGAGTCATCTGCCATGGGACGCATCGGTTCGATCATCGCCGCGGGGGCCAAATTGGGGGTGATGTACGCGGAACGGCTGCTGGCGGACGTCACGCCGGACGCGTGCGGACGGTTCGCGTCTCCGGGCGGCGTCACGATCAGGTCGAACCACCCGGCGTTCATCCTCGGACACCTGTCGCTGTACCCGATCCGGATCATGCAGAACCTGAAGCTGCCGACCGGGCCGACGGCGTTCCCGCCGCAATATGAGACTCTGTTCAAGTTCGGCGTCGAATGTCAGGACGATCCGCAGGGCAAGACGTATCCGCTGCTGGACGAGTTGAAGACGCGGTTCTTCGACGGCTACCGGGCGGCCATTGCCGCGGTCGAGTCGGCGTCCGACGAAGCCTTCGATGCCCCCAACCCGGCCGAGGGCCGCCTTCGCGAGTTGTTCCCCACCGTCGGATCGGCGATCAACTTCTATCTCATCGGCCACGTGCAGGTCCACCTTGGGCAGTTCAGCGCCTGGCGGAGAGCAATGGGATTGCCGCCGGCCTGACGCGACGTCGCGCCGGTCCACGGCTACGCGCGGGACCAGCGCCATCCGAGCGCGCTCAGGGCACCGGTCGTCAGAACGCAAGCCCACCCCAAGATATCGCCCCAGCGGGCGTAGGGAGTCCGCATCCGGTTGCAGTGAACGGTCGCGATCAGGGTGGTCGGCTGACTCAGCGGGGCCTGAGCGAGCACTTCGCCCGTCGGGGCGATCACCGCGGTCGAGCCCGTGGTCGTGCATCGCAGGAGATACCGGCGGGTCTCGATGCTTCGCAGCCTGGCCAGCTCCTGGTGCTGACGCATCGCGGTGGTGCCGGCGAACCAGGCGTCGTTGGTCAGATTGACCAGCAGATCGGCCCCATGACGGACGAGGTCGCGCGAGAGACCGGCGAAGAGATCCTCGTAACAGATCAAGATTCCCAGCCGCGCCTTATCGGGGATGACCAGCGGCTCGGCCGAGTGCCCCGGGAGGTTGCGCTCGTCCGCCCGATTGAAGCGGGCCAGCCAGCCAAGCCGCCGCTCGCCCGGAACGTATTCGCCGAACGGCACCAAGCGGCGCTTATGATAGCGTCCCCGCACGCGATCGCCGCCGTCCAGCAGAAAGGCCGTTATCAGATAGGTCTCCGTCCCAGCGGCCTGCTCCGCAAAGCTGCTGCCGCCGCAGAGCAGAAAAGCCGTCGCGGCGCCGTGAAGACCCGCTCCCGTGCCGGCAGGGGCGTGCGAGCGGATGCCATCGAACCGGTCCCAATGGAGCGGAACAGCTTCTACCGTCGATTCGGGCCAGCAGACCAGGTCGACCGGCCGGGAGACCTCCTGCGTTAATTGAGCACACTGCTCCAGCCGCCGATCGACGTCGACGTTCGGCTGCACCAGGGCCACGCGCAGCTCGGGCTGCTCCGCCAGGTGTCGCCTGATCTGACCGACGCGCCGGCTCCCCCACGCGAGAACCAGCAGTAGCACGAGGAGATAGCCACCCAGATGCCAGACGGGCGGGCGTGCCCGGTCGCGACATGAAAGGAAAGGAGGCGGAAGGCCGGTGTACGCCCGCCGAGGTCCCGGCGCTTGCCTCATGGGGCGTCCGCCTCCCCGCTCTGCCGTCCGGCCTCGCCACGAGGTCCGTGCGAGACGATAGGTCAGGGCCACCCCCCACATGACCATGAAACTCACGCCGGCAGTGCCGGTCCACTCGACCATCTGCACGAGCCCGAGCCAGGCGGCCTGCGTCTGCCCGAGCTGCCACGGCAAGATGGACGGCCAGACCCGTTCCAGGGCCACCCACACGATCGGGTAACAAAGCACGGGGGTGCCCGTGGCGGTGCGCAACCATGCGGTCAGCCATGCGAACACGCCGAATTGCAGGCCGCCCCAGACGCAGAACAACACGAAGAGCGGGATCGCTCCGATCCAGGGGACCTGCGAGAATCGCGTGATCACCAGCGGGGTCCAGTGGAACCCGGCGGCGATGGCGGCAAAGCCGAACCACCAGCCGGCGCGAAAAGCCGCCGCCGGACGGCTGCGGTCCACCGTAGCCAGCAGCAGCACCGCCGCGGGCCAGGCAGCCCAGGCGCCACCCGGAACGACCCATACCGCACCGAAGAGGCTGCCGCCGACCAGTGTCGCGGCCACCGACGCCAGTCGCACTTTCGGCGCCGCTGAAGTCGGGGACGGCGACAGCCCTTGTCCGCCTGGGACGGATCTCGTGAGCATATGGGGGCCCATGCGTCTGATCGTAAGGCCGCTGGGATCGAAAGCACACCGGACGGGTTGCCGCAGAAGCCCCGGTGGGCGGCGGGTTCGCCCCCCCAAAAAGTGAAAATCGCCTGGAAAGGAACAATGCAGCCGCGCTAGAATGACGGAAAGGGCCTCAACTCTCGATTTCAAGTCAGGAGGGTCGAAACATGAGCCGATCCCACCCTGTCTTCTGGGTCGCCGCGGCTGGCTTGGCGGTCGGACTGGGCTGCGACCAGAAGAAGAAGAAATTCGTCCCGCAAATCTTCAGCGGGCCGAAGGTGACCCTGAAGAACGCCGCCGCGCCGAATGTCACCTTCGACGCCGGCGCGGGCACCGACTCGGCGAGCACCCAGGGCGTGGTCAACACCGACTTGACGGTCGATCAGGGCAACGGCACGGCGAACGGGACCGTCGACGGCGTCATGGCCGACCCCGTGAGCGGCATGACGATCGTTTTCGGCTCCTGGCCCACCCTCTTTGCCCTGCCCCCCTCCACCGTCACGCTGACGCGGCGGCAGGATAACCCCGACCAGGCGGACGCAAGCATCACGCTGTTTCTCGAGGTCACGTTTTCGGACGGCGTCCGTGGCTACAACCAGGACCCGCTGACCTTCAACGACACGATTACTCAGATTCCGCCGAACTACTCGGGCGTCAACGTCAATGGGTCGCTCCCGCTGTACGATCAGCCCGTGGGCGGCACGTTCATCGGGCGCTTCCTGCAGGACAGCCAGATGAGCGCCGTCAGTTCCGCCGCCACCACCGGCAGCGGCGACTTTCACACCGGCTCGATCTGGGACACCGGCCAGGTGCCCGACCTCACGAAGCACGCGTTGATCGAGGAAGGGCACAACGTGACGGCCACCGGCGGGCCGATCGATGTGCGGATCCTGGACGTGCGCGGCGAGCTATGCGCGGATACGGCGACGTTCGCGGGTGCGATCGCCGCCGACGGCATTCTGACGCTGGGCGACAACGCCTCTTCGGTCGCCACCGGGGTGCTGGCCCTCGACAAGCAGGCCCGGCTGAACCTCGGCTCGACCAGCGCCAGCGTCACGCGGACGTTGGACGGCAACCTCATCGCCCGTCAGGGCTCGCTGATGCGGTTCAACGTCAACGGCGACGGCGACAACGACCGGCTCAACGTCAACGGTCGGGCCATGCTGGGCGGTACGGTCGAAGTGACGCGCAACCTGAGCTATGTCCCGGCCCTCGGCCAGCAGCTCACCCTGCTGACCGCGACCGAGATCACGGGGGAAATTGACGAACTCCTCAACGGCGACATCGGCAACGGCACGACGTTTGAAGTGAGCATCACGAACAATCAGGTGACGATCACGGTGGTCCCCGGCGCCATCCCGCCGTTGCTGGCCTACGGCGTGAGTTTCCTTGCGGAGGGCGCCGCCAGCGCCGCCAAGGTCGGCGGCAACCTGGAGGTCTCGACCGCCACGTCCGTCGGTCAGGACGGTGTTCGTGCCGAGGTCGGCGAGGTGGACGGCGTCGATACGCACCTTCAGACGCTGGGTCTGGCGGCGGCGGGCGATGCGTTTCGGGTGAGATTCTCCGGCCGGCACAGCGGCGTTCCCGATACGCAACTGGGCCAGGTCGATCTCGCGAACGTGGCCGGCACCCTCGAACTGTCAGCCGATCTGGTGGGCGGCGGGCTGCTGGACCTGGAGTTGTACGATGATGGCGTTCTGGTCAGTTCGGGGCAACTGCCCGAAGGGCCGGCGGCGACGCTCACCGACGCTGGCGGAGGCTTGCCGGGGCTCATCTACGTTCACACGTCCAGGCAGCCGCGGACCGCCCTGCGGTTTGACCGCAGCTTCGTGGGGACCCCAACGGGGGGGGCGGGCGTCGTGGCCGACGAGATTCGGCTCACTCCGAGTACCGCCATCGCCGCAGACTTCTTGCAGGGCATCAGTTACACCGGCGGACTGACCGCAGGAACGTTCACACTCACCGACGCGCAACTCGTGTTGTACGACGACAAACGCCAGGGGGCGCTGGGCGACGAGGTCCGGCTCATCGCGGCGGGCAACACGCTTAGCGTCGTTCCCCCGTCCGGCAGCGACGGCAGCGAGGGCTTGAACATCGGTCTGGCCAATCCGCTCAATCCTGCCGTCACGGGCGCGCTGCGGTTGGGTGTTTCGATGCAGCCGGTCGGACTCGCGGACGGGGCGAACTTCAGCTTCGAGTCGCGCGGTACGCGCAACGGCGTGCCGGATACGCTGTTGGGCACGTACTCACTCCAGAACAGCGGCGGCACGATCCTCCTGAACGGAAGTCTGCCCAGCGGCAGCATCGCGCTCAACGTGTACAACGGCGAGGACAAGCTCACGACACAACTCATGGGTAACGGCGTGCTGGCCAGCATCGCCGACGCGGGATCCGGATTGCCGCAGATCGTCGAGACGCGGGCCACCGGCAGCCGGAGCGTCCTTGTTCGCTTCGATCGGCCGGCCACGATCACGCCCACCGGCGGATCGGCGGTAACGGGTGATTCCATCGAGATACTGGACGCCGGTCCGGCCGGCCCCCTCGACGAGATCCAGAACGTGCGTCTCACCAGCACGGACGCATTCACGATTACCAACCAGACGACCGATGCATTCAACTCGGTTCAGGCCTACGGCTGGGGTCATGTCGCGCTCGGGGCAGCGACGCTGGACAAGGTGGGCCAGAACCTGCAGGTCCTGAACATCGGGCTGAGCGGTCTGGACGGCGTGCGCAGCGAACTGGGCCAGGTGCAAGGGGCGGACGCCTCCTTCCAGCCGGTGTCGTTCAGCGATCCCGGCACCGGGCTTCAGGTCGCTTCGATCGGCACGCGCGACGGAAATCCGAATCAGCCTTTTGGCGCCGCCGGCATCCGAAACAACGGCGGCACGCTCGAGGTGCGGGCCAGTTTCTCAGGCAGCGGCGTCTCGGTCGAGGTCTACAACGGCGGCGTGCTCGTCGGCTCGCGCTTGACCGGCGACGGCACGGTGGCCATCCTCACGGACGCCGGCAACGGACTCCCCCAGCTCGCTGAAGCGAGCGCCGAGGGCTCGCGGAGCATCCGGCTGCGTCTCGATCGCGCGGCCACGGTCACGCCCACCGGCGGCACGCCGCTGGTCGGCGACACGATCATCGTGCGTGACGCGGGACCGGCCGGCGCCGAGACGGTCACCGTCGATCGCCTGGAGTTCACCGGAACGAACCTGGCCACGTTAGACTTCACCGGCCAGAAACTGGTGCTGTTCGGCAACAAGCGCCAGCTCCAGATCGGCGGCTCGCAGCTCTCGGCGACGGGCGGAATGCTGACGGTCACTCCCCCGACCGGCGGCGACGGAACCGACGGCGTGAGCACCGACGTCCGCGGACCGCTCGACGCCGCCGATTCCGGTGCTCCGCGCCTGGGCGTCACGTTTCAAGCGATCCCGCTCACCTCGAGCGACGGCAGCACCATCCAATGGCGGGTTGAGGGAACGCGCGGCGGCGGCTCCGCTGAGCTGATCGCGGTCTCGGTGGCCGACAGCGACGCGAAGGTGAGCGCTACCGTCCCGAGCGGGAGCATTCGAGCCGAGGCCCACACCGGCGACGGCGGGTCGAACCAGAACTGGCTCTTCGGCAGCAGCGGCGTGCTGGGCACGATCGGTGACGCCGGTGCCGGCTCCCCAAAGATCGTTCTCGTTCGCACAAGCCCCCAGCCGCACCTGCGGTTCGAGTTTGATCGCACGGCGGCGTTCGACTTCGGCGGAGTGGTGGGGAACGGCGATCGGCTCTTCGTATACGACGCGGCGTCCCCCCCGGCGGATAACGTCCAGACGCTTCAGATCACCGGCAACCAGCCCTTCACCATCACAGACCAGACGACGGATCTGACGGTCACTGCGTTCGGCCTGGAGCAGACCGCCCTGGGCGGTGCGGATCTGCAGATGATCGACGGTAACCTGAGGGTGAGCCTGTCCGACGACACAGGTCTGGACGGCTTCTCGACCCGCGTCCCGGCGGCCCAGGGACTGGACACCTCCTTCGTCAACCCCATCACCCTGCCGGAGCCGGGACAATTCGTGCGCGTCAACGTCCTCGGTTCGCGCAACGGCGTTGCCGACACCGAGTTCTTCAGCGTCACGCTCCAGAACGTGGACGGCGAGCTGCGGGTCTTCGCGGACACCTCCAGCGCGGACATGGTCCAACCGGTGGTTCACAACCGGGGCGATTTCAGCCCGGGCACCGCGTTCTTCGCCCGGTCGGATTCACCCGCCACCCCGGTGGTGAGGATCACGATGATCCCGGGCGGCGGGGCGGTCGGACTCGCAGGCACCGAGGCGAGCATCTTCGTCACCGGCGGCGGGGGCTTCAGTTTGACATTCCAGAACCCCGTCCGCGTGGTCGATGCCCAGGACGGCCTCACCACGGCGGACGGTGATACCGTGTTCATCCGGACAGCCGGCGATCAGCCCGCGACGTTCGATCATCTCTCGGAGGTGCGGACCGGGATCGCCGGACCGGATACCGTGATTGTCGGCGGCCAGCGGGTCATGCAGTTTCTCAATGCTCATGCGGCCACGGGCAGCATTCGCTTCGCTGCTCCGCCGGAGCCCGTCCCGCTCTCGCCGTTGTTGAATATCACCAACTTCGGGAACACGGGCAACGACGGCGTGAGCATCGACCTGAGTGACGCCCTGGATGCGCGCGAGGGCCGCGCCACATTCAATGCTCGATTCGAGTTCGTCGATCTGTCGCAGACGGGCACAACGTTCGACTTCGATCTCAGCGGCCTCATCGACCCGCAGAGCCCGCAGACCCCCGTCGAGGTGGGCACGATACACTTGGCCTCGAATGGCACCGCCCTCAGCGTCTCCGCCGACTTTTCGGTACTGGGCGGGGATCTCGACGTGGCGGTGTACAACGACACCGCGCTGCAGGGCAGCGCGGTCATGTCTCCGGGAACCGTGGCGACCATTACGCCGTTCGACGATGTGGTGATCCCAAAGCTCGCCGCCGTCGGCGGCCGGGCCCCGGCCGCGACGGTCTCCCTCAAACTTGAAGTGGATGGAACCTTCGACCTTGGCAGCGGAACCTTCGTCGGCGACGAGTTGCGGGTCAGATACGTGGGCGGCGGCGGCACGGTCAAGCTGCTGACGGGAGCCGGCATCCGCGCTGCCAATCTGTTCGATCTCATCATCCTGGACGAGACCGAGGACACACCGACCGATATCGTCTTCGGACTGAAGCAGATGCCGCTGGGCAACGCGACCTTGCAGGTCGAGGGCGGCCAACTGACGTTGGGCAACATCGGGTCGGGCGGGCAGGACGGCGTCCGCACCGTACTCGGTGAGACGTATGGCGTCCGAGTCGCTCTGGTCGACCAGTTCTTCAACGCGAGCATGGTCGGCAGCACAGTTCGATACACCGGCACCGGCCGCGTGAACAACATCCCGGACGTGACCTACGGCCATCTCGAGATCGAGCAGACAGGCACCGACACACTCGCGGTCTCCGCGGATCTATCTGCTGTGTTGCCGCCAGGTGTATCCACGCAACGCCTGCACGTGCGTAACGACGGCGTGCATATCGCCAGCTACGACGTTTTTCCCGTGGCGGCCGGGCAAATCGTGGTCGTTCTTCCCGGCGAGACGCTGCTCGAGGGACTCACCACGCAGATCGTCGAGGGCCGGGCGATGTTCGGCGCCGAGTTCGACCAGATGGTGACCTTCACGCCCCAGGGCGGCTCGCCGGCACAGGGCAATCAGTTCACCATCCAGGTGATGCCGATCGACGCACGCGGAAACGTCAACTTCATCGAAAGCGTGTCCTTGACCGGCAGCAATCTTCCAGTCTTCAAGGTGGAAGACCAGCAGATCTTCGGCTCCGACGCACTGCTCGCCGTCCGCGCCGGGCCGTCCTCGCGCTTGCTCGCCACGGGAGGCAACGTTGGGGCCTCGCCACTCCCGTCCGCCACCGAGGCCGGCTTCGACGTTAATCTCCCCCTCCGATTCAACCCCAATCCGCGAGGAGGCAGGCGCTTCCGGGCGACGTCGAGCGCAGCAGCCCCAGACGAAAATGACTTCCGAGTTGAGCGGGCGTGGGCTGAAGTCAAAACCCCAATAGGCATGCTCTCGGTGGGGAAAGTCCGCTGGGATGACTCTCAGCAGGCCGGCACCGTCGTGGTCGAATACGACTCGCTGGGCAGTTCCGATGTCACGGGCGCCGAAGTCCACGTCCTCAACAACGGCAGCCTGATCGGGATGACGCCGGTTTCGCCGGGCGGCGTATTGGGCAGCTTTGCGGCCGGTCCAGGCGGCATGCCCGCGGTGCGCGATTCCGGATTCGAGATTCCTGATCCCGATCGTTCTATTCTCTTCTCCCGATTCACGGGTCCCATCGTCTTCACGGCGGCCGGCGGCGGCGATCTGACGGGAAACGAGCTGCAGGTCGTCGTTCTGCATTCGAGCCCCGTCGACGAACTCATTCAATTCAGCATCAAGGGCCAAGGGGGGGTGAAGC
>JACQVT010000005.1 GCA_016209665.1 Planctomycetota bacterium
GCCGGCGTCGCTGACCAGGACCGTGCGGGCGGGGCTGAACGCCGCCAGCCAAACGTTCACGGTGGCCAACAGCGGCAGCGGGACGCTGAACTACACGATCGAGTCGGACGTGACGTGGGCCTCCATCAACCCGACGGAGGGCAGCAGCACGGGTCAGACCGACACCATCACGGTGAATTACGCCACCAGCCTGCTGAACATCGGCACGCATACGGGCACGGTCACCATCACGGCGCTGGGGGCCACGAACTCGCCGCAAACGGTGGGCTTGACGATGATCGTCGAGGCCGTGCCGGGTGACCTGGACCAGGACGGCGACATCGACGTCAACGACGCGACGCTATTCGGAACCTGCCTCGGGGGGGCAGACGTCCCGATCTCCGAGCCGGCGTGTGCGTCGGCGGACCTGGACGGCGACGGCGACGCGGACCTGTCGGATTACGGTCTCATGCAGAAGTGCACCAGCGGGCCGGCGGTAAAGGCGGAACCGCACTGTGTGAACTGACGACATCCTCCAGCGCTGCCTCAGCGGACCGGACCTGCCCGGCGATCCGCTCTGCGCGAACTCACCGCCGAGCGCCGGGGCCTTGCCGCACCGGCTGCGGGTGGTCGGCGAGGCACAACGGCCGATCTACGGGACGGTCAGACCCTCCAGCAACTCGGGCGTGATCCGCTTGCCGAGCAGAAAGAACTTCCGCTCGGGATGCCACAGCACCACGTTCCCGCGGCGCGCCGTCAAGCTCGTATATCCGCCGATGTCCACGCGGTTGAGCGGCCCGATGCCGACTCCGTCGTTGTCCATCAGGAGACAAGAAAATGCTCGTTCCCGCAGTCACCCGTCGAGCCGTCCATGCTGCGGGGCACGTAGACGACGTAGTCGGGCCGGCTGCGAAGCATCTCGGTCTGCATGTCCATCAGGCCGGCCGGCGCGGATGCCGCGGCAGCAGGTTCGGCATTCAGACCGGTCGCAGGAGCCATGATCGGCAGTAACAGGCCCAGAACGCGGGCAGCGGGGGAAGCGTGCATCGGGTGGTCCGGAGTGCCGACTGGCTATTCGCCGGGCGGGACCGACGTATCCCGGCCGTTCAGGGCGAACCAGATCGTGCCTATGATGCCGAAGGCCAGGGCGGTCATCAAGTTGACCGTCGGGCCGACCTCGTGGATGCGCCACAGCCATGCCCCGCCAAATGCCGCCACTGAGACCACCACGTCGCGGACGAGATAGTAGGTGCCGAACGTGACCGCCTTGGCGTCCTCGGGGGCCAAGTCCATGATGAGGGCCTTACGGGCGGGCTCGCCGAACTCCTTGAGCCCGCGGACCACAAACGCCGCCGCCAGCATCCAGAACGACCGCGAGAACCACAGCACGACCGGGAACAGCGTGAAGAAAACGAACGTCGCGAGGATGAACGGCCGCTTGCCGCCGCGGTCGGCCAGGTGGGCCACCGGGATGTAGACGAGGGCGGCAGTAGCCATCTCGATCACGGTCAGCACGCCGAACCGCGTCGCGTCGACGGGCGAGGCGATCACCTGCATGGCCCAGACAACCACGAACGCGTCCGGGATGCGCTCGCAGAAGCGGATGAGGATGTCGGACACGAGAAGGTTGCGCAGCGGCGGGCTCATCGACCTGACCCAGCGGGCCGGGTGCAGGCCGATCCGGGCCAGGTGGGCGTTGCTTCGGCCGGGTTCGGGCCGATCGTCCTCGATCAATAGCGTTTGCAGGATCAGCGCCACGGCGGCCAGGACCATCGCCCCGCCAAACGCCAGCCGCACGCCGGCAACCGTGCCCCAGACGTCGATCAGTACGCCGGCGACCAGCGGCCCGGCGGCCCTGGGCACCTTTCGCACGAGCGAGTGCATCGAGACGCCCATCGTGCGTTTGCCGGCGGGCAGGGCCGCCGCGATCAGACCCATCACGGCGGGCAGCGAGATCGCCGACCACGACAGGAACAGCACCGCCCCACCGATCACCGCGGGCCAGGCCGGAATGGCCGCGACCAGCGCGAACCCCGCGATCGCCATCAGGTTGAACGCCAGCAGCGAGCGTTTGGTGCCCAGCCGCGCGGCCAGGTATCCGCCCGGGAAGGAGTACAGGGCGCTCAGCAGGTCGTCCAGACCGGCCAGCAGGCCGATGGAGATGGCCCCCCCGCCGAGGGCGAGCAGGTACACGGGCAGGAACCGCTCGGCCATGTGCTCGCCCATGCCGACCAGGACGACCATCGTCAGCATGCCGACGATGCCGCGGCGCAGCCCGAGGAAGTCAACCGCTCGTTGCATAGCGCGTGGTTACCGATCACGCCCCGGGTCGCGAGGAGACCCGTCGCTGGTCGGCAGACAGGGCCGCCAAGTCATCGAACGAGCTGCACGCATCGGCCTTGGTCCACAGCCCGATCATGCCGCCATCCTTGAACGTATCGTCGGTGACCTCAAGCAGCTTCCGGCCGTCCACGTAACATTGGATGCGATCGGCGACCATGACCGCCCGCAGCGCGTACCAGGCGCCCGCCCTGGCCTCGACGTCCGCCGACTGGAGCTGCTTGCGTTTGCCGTCGACCACCTTGTACACGCGGTAGTTGCTTTCCAACGGGTTGAGACGGCAGACGTAGTAGTTGTTCTCGTCCTTGACCCGCCAGATCAGACCGCCGCCCTGGTCGTCCTCGCCCGTATTCGCGCGGAGGCGGACGTGCAGGTCAACATCCTTGAAGGATGTGCCTTCGATGACGATGAGGTTGAACGTCGCGTTGGCATTCTCGGTGTGCACGGACAAGACGTTCGGCGGACTCGGAGCGTTGGGGCCGGACGCCACCTTCCAGGCGGCCAGGGCCTTGGTGGGATTGTTCTGTTTGGGCACCCAGCCGTCCGGGGTGCGACCCACCGGCAGGCTGTCGAAGTCCCACCAGCCCAGGGCCGCTCCCTCGTCGTCGACGCCGATCAGGTCGCCCGTCATCGCGTCCAGCTCGACCAGCTTGAAATGATGGTCCTCGGTCAGCACCATGACCTCGTACGCCGGCTTGCCGCTCTCGGTGCCGAGCTTGACCTTGAACACCTTGCCGCCCTTGACGTGTTTCAGGCCGGCCTCGGCGGCCTGGGCAAGATTGACCTTCGCGGCGGCGAGGGTCTGTCGTTTCTTGGCTGCCTGCGCAGGGCTGTCCGCTCGCGATCGGGTCTCACCGATCTTGCCGGTGACGGCATCAATGGCGACCGCGCGGGTCTGCGCCTCGCCTTCAAGGAAGTCGGCTTCCCAAATCGGCTTGTCGTGCAGGCACTTCAACTCGATCGAGAGCAGACGGGCCGCCCCGCCGTGCCTGGCCGCGATCTCGACGGCCTGGGCCGGCGTGATCTTCGCCGCGGCCAGTGCCTCCAGTGTCTCGTACTGATCCGCCCACAGCGAGTGGTTGGTCAACAGTACCGCCGCAAACACCATTTCGCGTGCGAATCTCATAGCGGCATCTCCTTGCGCTGCCCGAATCGGGATGCCGGCCCCGCGCCAGGTGGCCGACATCGTTGCCTGCGTCCTGGGATTATAGATGCACGAGGCCGATGTGCGCAGGTACGCAGGTTGTCACGTCGGGAGGGCCCCGCCGTTGACGCCGATGGTCTGGGCGTTGATAAACCCGGCCAGGGGGGAACATAAGTAGGCGGTCAGGTATGCCACGTCATCGGCGGTGCAGGCCCGTCGGGCGGGGTTGGCCGCGATGCGCTTCTGCTTGAGGGCGTCGAGATCGGGCACGCCTGCCTTCTCGCAACTGATCCGCACCAGCGTGGGGTCCTGCCAGGTCATGGCCGGCGTGTCGCCATCGGGGTACACGTCCGACGGACAGACGACGTTGCAGGTGATGCCGGCGGGGCCGACCTCCAGGCCGACGGCCTGGGCAAGCCCGCGCAGGAAGAACTTGCTGGCCGAGTAGACGCTCAGCCCGGCGGAGCCCTTCATCCCGCTGCCCGACCCGATGAAGATCAGCCGGCCGTAGCCCCCCGGCCGCATGGGCTCGACCGCGGCCTGGGCAACCCAGATCGACCCGCGCAGGTTGACGTCGAACGTCGCGTCGACGTCGCGGTCGGTCACGTCGGGCAGGTAGTTGGCGAGGGTCAGTCCCACGGCCTGGACGGCGATGCGAAGTCCGCCGAACCGCGCCACGGCC
>JACQVT010000118.1 GCA_016209665.1 Planctomycetota bacterium
CGTTCCGAGGGGCGGGAACGTCCAGCGGTATTTCTCCGACGGTGACATCGATTGGACCATCGTACTTCTGCGGCAGGTGTCCACGAACTACAAAGGCATCTTCGCCCAGGCCCGGGCGGCGGGGACAGGCTCGGTGATCTTCAACGGCAAGACCTACGAACAGCGCGGGATCAAGCTCAACGAGTTGCTGTGGAACGCGTACAAGAAGATCCCCGTGTTCCATTGTCCCCAGCGGGAGCGGGACTCAGGCGTCGGCACCGAGGAGGTGGTCAGTTACATCGTGAACGCGTTCAACCCGAAGGCCCGGACGGGCGGGTCGGGGTTCGCCGATACGGCCGACGCGACGAAGATCACGATCTGGAAGCACCCGGCCAGCGTCGTGTACCTGGCCGATCTGGAGAAGTCCTCGGTGGCTCCGACGGTGGCCGCGGCGTATTCGGTCCCCGGGACCAAGGTGGGAGACCTGAGCTACTTTGACGCTTTTGACCCGTCCCACTTGCCCAGTGCCTCGCACACCAGCCGCCGCGTGGCTCGGGCGATGCACCTCAAGCGAGTCACGAACAGCCTGTTCGTCGACGGGCATTCAGAGTCCCTTGACGCGCTCCCGCGGAGCGGAGAACCGAACGTCGAATCCAGCGCGAACGGCACGTACTCCCTGCGGTGGCAGCGGTATTTTGGTGTGGAGATTCCGTAGGCGATGCACGCCGGGCGTCGCCTGCGGTAACGGGTAAGGAAACCCGGCGGATCGCGGGCGGAGATTCGAGGCGGCGGAAAGGAGGTGGATCGTCCTCGAGGAAGCGGACGAGGCAGATGGAGCACATCAACGGAGGCGGGTAACGGGCAGAACGGCTGTCGCCGACTGCCTGGGGACCCGGTGTGAGGTGTTACATGGGACATGCCGGTCCGCCAATGTACGGGCCGGGAACTGAACGGGAGGTGGAAGATGAGGAGGACGTCAACGATCGTATGTTTTGTCGGCGCGCTGGCCATGGCCGTCGCGTCTGCCCAGGCGAACACCTGGGTTAACGAGTTCACGGATTTCAGCGGCACGAATCTGTCCGCGGTATCGAACTACACGGACACCAACGGACAGAACCCGCGATCCTACACCGTCACCTTCAATACCGGGATGGGCGGGGTGACGCAGACCCCGCCGTATCTGTATCAGGGTGACATCGGCGGCGGGAACAAGACCGCGGCGTTCTGGAATGAGCCTGGGACGGGCAGCGGCCGGATTCGGTTCGCCACACCCCTGCCCGCGAGCGCCGATCTCAACGAGGGCATCGAGGTGGAATGGTCCATGCGGGTCGGGTTCACGAACACCGGCCGTGGGCCGTTCCAGATCGCCGGCACCGCGAGCGGCACCGTTGGCGACGCGCAGGCCTTCAACGCTTACATCCGCCTGCAGAACACGGGGGGGACGGGTGGCAACAGCCACATCGATATCCAGCGAAACGGCGGCGGACTGTACAAGGATCTGAGCGGCGGCAACGACCCGCTCCGTGTCGATCGGCTGACTCTGCCGAACAACATCGGCGATGAATTCCACACCTGGAAGGCCCTGGTGATTCGAGAACCCGTTGAGAACAAGGCTTACTGGAAGCTCTACCTGGACGGCCAGCAACTGCTGTTCACGGGCCCGTCGGGCTCGCCGGTGTGGAACGGACAGCAGTACAGTTTCAAAACGTTCCAGGAGGGCTTCGGCAGTTCCGGCACGAACGATCCGTACATCGGGCTGGGCGACCTGAACAGCCAAGATAGTTGGGAGTTCGAGTTCGACTACGTCCGATTCACGGACGTCCCCGAGCCGGGATGCCTGGCCCTGCTGGCCCTGAGTTCGCTGCTGGTCGGCTTGGGCCGCGGGCGGAGATGAGACGGGCGGTGGAGACCGGCCGGCATCGTGCCGCGCTTCGAGGCGGCCGCCAAAGGCCGTTCAAGCGCCGGCGAACGTGTTCGTCGGAAGATGTGCAGATGAGCCCCGCCAGCCATACGCAGGCCGGCTGGGATAAAAGAAGGCTGTGTCCCCGATAGTCACGTACTGGGCACTGCTTTATCTTGGGCGACGCCTGAGCATTTCGACGAACGCTGCTCGAAATGATGCGGTATCCGGCACGAGGGGGCAGGGGGAGCGACTCGTCGCACATGGATCGCGGAAAGGAGATAGCCATGCGGAAAGCGGCAACTTCTCTGATTGTCGTCGCATCGACCCTTCTGGCGGCCGGCGCCGCTTTGGCCACCGAGTGGGTGGCCGACTTCACCTCCACGCCTCCGGAGAACTTCACCGGCACGGACAACAACGCGGTGGCGAATTACACCGATACCCTGGGGGGAAACCCCAACTCTTACACGGTGACGTTTGCCCTGGGCGGCTCCGCCCCTGCCGGCTGGCTGACTCAGGGGACGCGGGCCAGCGTGCCGACCACGGCAAAGTTCCTGAACCCGCCGGGCGACGGGCTGGGCGGACGCGCGCGTTTCTCCACCGTGCTGCCGACGAGCATGGACGCCAACGGCGGGGTGGCCTTTGCCTGGACGGCGCGGTACGGCAGCTACGCCATGGGCCGGGCCCCCATCCAGTTGGCGGTGACGGACACCGGCTTGCCCGAAGGGGCCGGCGGCGTCGAATACAACGCCTACTTCCGCGTCCAGAACGGCACGACCCTGGCGATCCAGAGCAACAGCGGCAGCCTGTATGCCACCATCGATCCGCTGACCATCTCCAACGTGGCCGACGGCCAGTACCACCAGTGGAGCGCCTCGGTCATCACCTCGGGC
>JACQVT010000119.1 GCA_016209665.1 Planctomycetota bacterium
GAGCAGGGCTTCTCAGCGGCCCGGCGAACCGGGTTGCTGACGGACTCCGGATCCGGCGCGCTGGCCCTGGACTTCAACGGGGATGGCTGGCTGGACCTGTCGGTGGCATGCCACGCCCGGCCGAACGGCGATCACCGCGCTCAGTCGTCCCTGTTCTTCGGCGGCCCCGACGGCTTCAGCGACTACCGCAAACTCCTGCTTCCGACGGAAGGCTCGCACGACATCACGCATGTGGACGCCGGCCATATCTATCACCGTCGGTTCGAGATCGCCTGGACGAGCAGCATTCACGAAACGGCCACACCGGTCGGAGTGGCCGCGATCCGCTGGTCGGCCGAGACGCCCCTTGGCTCCCGCATCCGCTTCCAGGTGCGTGTGGGAGTCGATCGGGACCGCCTGGAAGAAGCGGCGTGGACAGGACCGACTGGGCCGGCCAGCTTCTTCGATGCGCCGGACCGACTCGCCGCGGCCCTCGGAAACGGTCGGTGCGTGCAGTATCGAGCATGGTTCATGTCGCGCGACGGCTCCAACTACCCGCTGCTCCGCGACGTTGCCCTCGAACTCGAGCCCACCGGTAAACAGGACAAACCATAATGGTCACCGTCGATCGTGCCGAGCTGAACGAAGCGATTCGGACCACCGTGATGAAGGCAGGCCTGTGTGACGTGCACGAGCATCTGCTGAGTCGCCGGCAGCGAGCCGATCGCGATCCCGGCCTCCTCGAATGGATCAACTCCAGTTACCTCTGGGCGGATCTGGTGTCCGCGGGCCTGGACACGACCGCATTCCTCGACGCCTCAACCCCCTTCAGTCAGCGTTGGTCGGCACTGGAGGAGGTGCTGCCGGCGGTTCGACACACCGGATACATGGAGGTCTGCCGCCGCGCGTGGGGCGACCTGTGCGGGATGGAGGGCCGCCACCTGGATGCCCGGAGCGCGGGCGTCGTTGACGCAGCCATCCGCCAGCACAACCGCGACCAGGCGTTCTCGGACGCCGTGCTCGTTGGTCGATGCGGTGTTCGGCGGGTGCTGGTGGATTATCAGGTCGGCGGAACGGCGGTTCACTTTTTCGGGCAGACTGAGGAGCGCGACTGGTACCGCTATCTGCTTTGCGTACGGCCCAAGCTGTCCGAGGGCCTCATCGGCAAGTACACGATCGTCCGCGAGCTGGACCTGAGCTACGCGCGGCCGGTGGTCAAAATCGACTCGCTCTTCTACGGATGGCTGGAGGCGGCTGCTTCGGAGAACCATCAGTTACTGGGCGTGGACACCAGCCGGGCCCGCGATCTGGACGGCTGGAGCGGGATCATTGAGACGGCCGTTCGGCAGGCAGCGGGGAATGGTGCGGTCGGCCTGAAGAACGCGCATAACTGTTGCCGATCGCCCGTGCTCGGGCCGGTGGACAGGCGTGCCGCGGAGACCGTCCTCCGCTCGCGTGTCGATCAACTCTCGCCCGCCCACATCATTGCGTTCGAGAACTTTGTTTTCCACGAGGTGGCCCGCTGCGCCGCCCAGTACGGCCTCCCTCTGCAGATTCACACGGGCACGACATATGGGGCGGGCGGTCTGAGTTCGGCCCGAGCGGGTTCCGCCGAGCTGTTGGCCGAGTTCATCCAGTCACACCCCCAGACCACGTTTGTCCTGATGCACGCGAGCTGGCCGTACTGGGGCGAATTGGAGCAGATGGCCAAACGGTATGCGAATCTGCACCTGGACCTGTCCTGGGCGTTCATGCTCGGGCCGACGGAGGCCATCCGCATGATGCAGAGCATGTGGACGAGTCTGCCGGCGAGCAAACTGCTCTGGGGCGGAGATTGTTACTACGTCGAAGAGAGCTACGGCGCCCTGGTGCAGGCACGGCGTGTGGTGACGGAAGCCCTGGCGCGCCTCATGGAGATGGATCAGATCAACGAAGCCGAGGCGATTGACCTGGCGGTGCGGCTGTTCTGCACGAACGGCCTGAAGGTTTTCCCTCGCGCCGTCAAGGATGCCAGGCTCCACGCCGCAAACCCGCCCGCTTAAGAGCAGATCTCCGAGAGCATGACGCGCCGGCCGCCCTCCTCACGGCTGCGGATTCCGGCGATGACGATCTTCATGATCTCAACGATATGCGCGAACGGCACGGGAGAGACCCCCGATCGCAGGTAATCGACGAACCCGAGCAACTGTTGCTTAAAGGCGTAAAACCGCGAGGCATCGGTGAACCGGGCGGAGAGCGAACCGGTCTTCCCATGGAGGGTGAGGCAGCCGAAGCCGCCGAACATATCGTCAATGGCGGGGATCAGCACGTCCGCGCCACTGGCGTGCCGGACGTGTACGATGTTGGCAGCGGGCGTACCCGTGTTGACCACCGACACCCAGCCCCCGGGTTCGAGCAGCGGATAGACGCCTTCGAGTGCGTGAATCCCGTACCGCTCCCAGCTCTTGGCGATGGTCAGGACGACCAGGCGCAACCCGCCGAGTTCATGCATGCGGGCGCGGCAGTCGGCGAATTCGCGGCAGTAGCGCATCATGCTGGTGGAGAGAATCGCCTTGCCCTCGCCGTGCCAGCGGATGAACTGCTGCAGATGGTCCTCCCGATCGGCGAGCGGCTTGTCGATGTACACCGGCAGTCCCGCGTCGATGAACGGCCGGGCCCGCTCCACATGCTCGTAACCCTTGTCCGTCGGGATCAGCACAGCGTCGACCTTGCCGATCATATCCTCCGGCCGGCCGACGACATGGGGGATCAGGCTCGCCTTGGCGAGGTGCTCGGCATCCTTGCGATCGTCACACCACACATGCGTCACGTGTACGCCGGGGATGCCGAAGTCGGACTTCGGCTGTGCGGTGAGATAATAGTAGATCATCGGATACGCGGTCTTCGACATCTCGCCTGCGTCGAAGCCGTTCAGGATGGCGGACCAACTGTACGGATGGCCGTTCTCCTCGACCATGCCCGCGATTCCGAGCCGGATGTGATTGGGATCGCTGACCAGTGGCACCTTTCGTCTCCTCGCTTCCCCACAATTACGATGCTGTTATTTCGTCCGGCTGCGCCCCCGGCGATTCGGGCATCGAGCAACGATTAGCCACGGGGATGGCCAGGCTCGCCAGGTAACCTGTGACCAACGCGACGATCGACGCCAGCGGCGCGGTCCAGAGCCACGAGACATTGGCCTTGATGACGGGCAGATCCAACAGGAACCCGGCAGCCAGACCGCACGCTGTTCCGACGATCACACCGGCCACGTTGCCCCGCCGCGTCAGCACGCCGAGCAGAAAAACGCCGGAGATCGGCCCGATGAATTTGGATGCGAGGGCGATGAGGGTCTGCAAAATCGTGGTCTCGAACGTGCTGAACCAAATGGCCACGGCAGTGGCGACCAAGCCGCAGACCAGCGTGCAAACCTTTGCC
The DNA here is from genome assembly GCA_016209665.1 of Planctomycetota bacterium. Classification (GTDB taxonomy): domain Bacteria; phylum Planctomycetota; class Phycisphaerae; order UBA1845; family PWPN01; genus JACQVT01. The sequence goes on from JACQVT010000119.1 coordinate 3,397, forward strand.
ACCTGGAAGAGATGTGGTTCGCCGCCGACCGCAGCCCGGCGAAAATGGCGTTTATACAGATCGATGATTGCGACGGTGGCGAACGAGTTGAGCCCGGCGCTGACGCTCGACATGGTGGCCGAGAATATGGCTGCGAAGATAAGCCCCCGCACGCCAGCGGGCAGAACGTTGACTATGAAGTGCGGTTGAATGTAGTCGGCCTTGGGCAGGCGGGCGGCAAGTTCCGGATGATCACGATAGTACAAC
>JACQVT010000120.1 GCA_016209665.1 Planctomycetota bacterium
CGTCCGGGCTGACCTCGAAGGTCTCGGCCAGGTCGCCGACGATCTTCCCGGACTGCGAATCGATGGTGACGAGCCCGTTGTAGGCCGGGGCGATCGCTTGCAGCGCCAGGATGGACGCCTCCTGGTGAAGGTCGAAGCTCGCCGGGTCGTTGGCAGTGACCACCTTCAGAATGCCGCCGCGCCGCGGCGTTTCCGCCGCCGCCTTCGCCGCTGGCGTGGGCGCCGTCGTCCCCGCAGTTGGCGCTGCCGTCGCTCCCGCAGTTGGCGCCGCCGTCGCCGCGGTGGGCTTGGCCGGTGCGACTGTTGGCTGCGCGGTGGGGGCAGCCGCCTTGGCCGGAGAGGTAGGCGCCGCCGCTGGCGGGGGCGCAGCCGGCGCAGGTTGGCAGGCTACTGCGAGAAGCAGCAGCCCGGCGATGGCGCTAGCATTGACGCCGCGGTGACGAGTCAGAGCATTCTGCATTGAGGCCCCCTTCCGTGCCATGGATATTGATGCGGGTGGCTCGTGCGACGGGTGCACGCCCCCTCGATTGATCGTGCGGGCGCCAACTGGCAATCGTCTCACGCACGCCATAGGCGGGCGCTCCGAAAGGCCTTTCGGACGACCGACCAGTCGTCTTGACCCGCACACCGCCATCACCAAGCTATCGGCCGCTCGGTTGGGCCATCGTAGGGTTCCATCTCCCTGGGTGCAAGCATCACGGGTTACCCCGCGCCCGCGGCGGGGCGGTCGAAGACGAGGGTTGCCCGCGCCGGGGTAATGACCTCCCCGGAGGTATTCTCCTCCGTCAGCTCGCACACGACGATGCCCTGACCCGCACGCTCGTACCGTTCGATGACCACTCCCCGGAACGTCAACGTCTCACCGACCGTGGCGTAGCGTCGGTTCGTCCACTCGAGTTCGAGGATGCGTCCGTTCGGGTGGGCCCACTCCGTGAGCAACCGGCCCAGGTAGGCACCGTGCAGCGATGCTTGCAGGACGACATCGCTATACCCCTCCTCGACCGCGTAGTCCTTGTCGTAGTGGATGCGATGTGATTGCCAGGTGACTGCGGCGAACTGAAACAGATTGAGGTTCGTCGGGCGGCACGCCAGTTCCGGTATCGCCATGCCCACCTGGATGTCCGCGAACGCGAGGCTGGCCGCTGTCATCGCAGCAGCTCCGTCCTGCGATGAATGGCCCGTACCTCGTCGTGCTGGTTGACGTACAGGCTCTCCGACTCCAGGAACACGAGGTTGCCGCTCCTACCGCGCTTCGAGTAGGCGGCGACGAGCTTGCGGCGAACCGAAATGTGGTCGCCGGCCACGACGGGCGAAACGAGCGTGAGCTTCTGGCCCGCTCCCATCCGGCGGAACCCTTCGAGGTGCGCGGTTGTTTCCGCCGCGCTTCCGTCCGTTCTCAGCTCGTCGGGAAAGGGACCTGCACCCCACCCCCGAATCGAGGTCAGCATGGTGGGTGGGGCAATGACGTCCGAGTAGCCGAGACTCCGGGCGTATTCAGGGTCTCGGTAAAGCGGATCACGGTCGTTGATGGCCACGGCGAACCGCCCGATGAGAAGGCGGGTGCACTCGCCGAGGTCCTGCACGGTCTCATGCCCAATCTCGCGCCGGGCCACTGCAAGAATCCTCTCGACGTCGGCGTCGTCCACTCACCGACCTCCTCGTCTCGGGCGCGTCGAGCGCGCCCGCGGCTCGCCGAGGGCTTGGCCTGGCCCCGAGCACCCGCCGGGCTGACCCTGGCTGGGCGCCCGGCCCCGAGCCGCAGGCGGGCGCCGATCAGCGGGCACCGGCGGGTTCCGAACCGACGACCTTGGCGACCTCCTCGTCCGTGTAGCCGAGGAGGCCCGAGAGGATCTCGCGCGTGTGCTGCCCATAGGTGGGCGCAGGGAGGAACTCGTCGGGGGAATCGGAGAGCTTGACTGGATTCCCCAGCACGCGGACGGCTCCGGCGACGGGGTGGTGCGTCTCTACCACCATGTTCCGGTGGTGGACCTGCTCGGTGGCGAGGGCCCGGTCGACCGTGTTGACGGGCCCGCAGGGAATGTCGGCCACCCGCAGACGCCGAATCCAGTCTTCAGCGTCGCGCCCGAGAAACGCCCGTTCGACCACGGGCAGCAGCTCGGCGCGGTGCTCGGAGCGGAGCTCGTTGGTCGCGAAGCGCGGGTCCTCGAGCAGGTGGTCCAGCTCCGCGGCCTTGCAGAAGCGCTGCCACGGCTCCTCGCCCAGCACACCGACGGTGATATACGCGTCGCGCGCGCGGAAGACACCGAATGGCACCAGGCGCGGATTGCCACCACCTCGGGGCTGCGGCACCTCGCCGGTCGCCATGTACCAGGGGCCAAAGTAGGCGAGCAGGGAGATCTGGCAGTCCAGCATCGAAATATCGACGTAGCGTCCGCGGTTCGTCTGCCCGCGGGCGGTGAGGGCCGTGGTAATGCCGAGCGCGGCAAACACGCCCGCCGCGAGGTCACCCATCGGAGGGCCCATCATGACAGGGGGCCGGCCCGGCTCCCCGGTGAGGCTCATGGTGCCGCTCATCCCCTGGACGACAATGTCGTACGCCGGCAGATCCCGAAGCGGCCCGGAGGAGCCGAAGCCGGAGATCGAGCAGTAGACGATCCGTGGGTTGACGGCATTGGCCGCCGCGTAGCCGACTCCGAGGCGGTCCACCACGCCAGGCCGCATGTTTTCCAGCACCACGTCCGACACTGCGACGAGGTCGAGGAAGGCCTGGCGACCGCTTTCGCTCTTGAGATCGAGCACGATGCTCTTCTTGTTGCGGTTGAGCGCGAGGAACTCGACGCCTTCCCCGTTGACGTAGGGGCGGAGATGGCGGGTGACGTCGCCGCCACCCGGGGCTTCGATCTTGATGACGTCCGCACCCTGATCCGCCAGCAGCATCGAGCAGTACGGCCCGGAGAGTGCCCGGGACAGATCCAGGACGCGCACATGACTCAGCGCACCGCTACTCATGCATTCTCCTCTCCTCGAGTCGTTCGTCTGCTCTAGATGCCGCCTTGTGCCGTGCCCGTGCCCTTCCCGCGGACAGGTGCAGCCGGTATCTCGGCGCAACGAAGGACTTCATCGACGTCCGCGGTGGGTCGGCCGGACGCCCAGCCCTCGACCAGTGCCTTCAACGCTTCCCGGTTGTGGGCGCGCTCGGCGCCGGTGGAGACCTGCACGCGGCGATTCCTCACGCGATCACACCGCTGGCTTTCAACCGCTCGGTCTCGGTCGCAGACAGACCGAGCAACGCCTCGAACACGTACGCGTCGTGCTCACCCAGGCACGGCGCGGGCAACGCCCGCGCGGGGGGCGCCCAGTCCGGCCCTCCCGCGATGGGGCCGTACGTCTCGAAGGCGCCCACCTCGGCGTGCTCGACGACCACGAAGGCGCCCCGCGCGCGGAGAACCTCGTCCTGAAGCAGATCATCTGCTGCCAGCACTGGCGCCGCCTCGACACCGACGTCCTGCAGCGCGCCGACGAGGGCGTCTCGCGATCGAGCGGCTGACAACTGGGCGAGCCGCTCCCTCGTGGTGCGAGCCTCCGCAAACGGCACCGGGCTGCGCACTCCAAGGATCGCTTGGAGCCGCGACCAGCAGGCCTCCGAGTCCACCACGACGGAGAGCCACTCGTCCTCACCGGTGCAGGGCAGGACGAAGGCCGCGCCGCTTGGAACCTCATTCGCACCGCTCGGGTCAGGCAGATCGAGCGATGCGAGGGCCATCAGCTCAGGGAAAAGCGCCACCGTTGCCTCGAGCTGCGCGATGTCCGCGTAGTAGCCACCGTGACCTGCACGCGTCAGCCCGTGGAGCGCGGCCACCGCCCCAAACAGCGCAGCCGTGGTGTCCGGGAACCAGCCGTTGACGGACTGCGGCACCCCGTCGTCCGCGCGCGCCGCCCAGGACATTCCGGCGACGGCGTCGAGCATGGGGCCGTAGGCGGGGAAGTCGCGCCATGGACCGTCTTGCCCGTAGCCCGTGAGCGAGACCGTGACGAGGTCGCGATTGATCCGCTGCAGGTCCTCATGACCCAACCCAAGGCGAGCCATGACGCCCGGTGCCATGTTCTCGACGACGACGTGAGAGATGGCGACCAGCCTGCGTGCGAGTTCCAGCCCCTCAGGCGTCTTCAGGTTAAGCCGACAGCTGAGCTTGCCGCGGTTCTGCGCGTTCCACACACCGCTCCTGTTGATGCCGGGCACGTTGTCTGGGTACGGCCCAGCGCGCCGATGCACGTCAACGTGGATGGATGATTCGACGCGGATCACCTCGGCCCCAAGGTCCGCGAGCACCTGGCCGCAGTACGGGCCCGACCAGACGTGGCCGAACTCCAGCACGCGGACCCCTTCGAGCAGCATCATGGCCTCAGGCCGGTCGCCGTCCGGGGCAGGAAGGCTTCGTTGTCGGCTCCCACCGCGGGAAGAGACCAGGGAGGCACGTCCTGGTGCAGTCCCCTGACTGGCGGAAGCTCTGGCATGCGAGTCCCACCCCAGCTCGACGGCAGGGCGCCACGGGAAGCGAGCTGCGGGCTCGCGAGTATCTGTTTGGGATCGTTGGCGGGCCCGACCGGCACACGTGCGCGGCCGCACCGCTCGAAGACCTCTGCACTGGTGTGGGCGGCAAGCCACCCCTCCAGCACGGGCGCCAACAAGTCGAGGTTCTCGAAACGGCTCTCGGCAGTCGCGAGCCGGGGCTCTTCCGCCCATTCCTCCTTGCCGAGGATCGCGCAGAGGGCCTTCCACTGCTGGTCCTCGATCACATTGACGTAGCACCAGCCGTCTCGGGTCCGGTAGTAGCCCGACGGGGCGACGCGCCAGAGTCGCTCACGCCGAGACGGCCGACGACCGTCGTACCGCCACGCAGCCATCTCACGGCGCATCAGCGGCAGGAGAATCTGCTGCATCGACAGCTCGAGGATCGGCGGTCCAGCCTGATGCGCGTACGCGAGCACGACGACAGCGGTGTGGATCCCGGCGAAGTACTCGGCGACATGGCCCCACGGTGCCTGGGGCGTCACCACCGCGTCTGTGCCATCCTGGGGCGCGCGGGGCGTCACGTAGCCGGGCCCGCCTGCGTGGAACAGGGAGAAGCTGCCCGCCCGCCACCCGGCTCGGCGCCCGACTTGCCCGAACGGCGAGAGGGTGAGGGTGAGACGACGCCCCTTCGCCCCAGCTGTCTCGGCAGGGTCGCTCGCGAGGACCACGTCAGCGTCAGCGGCCAGCCGGCCAATCGTCTCGACACGCTGGCGGTCGTCGCCCACCGATACCCACCGCTTCGCGCGGCTCGTCCAGAGGAACGGCAGACTCGCCGATCCGGCGGCGAGCTGCACGACCGGTGCACGCCGCCTCAGCGGATCTCCGTCCGGCGCCGTCTCGACCTTTATGACCTCGTGGCCGAGCAGCCCCAGCAGGCTGGTGCAGTGCGCCAGGGCCAACGAGTCTGACGAGACGTCAAGCAGTCGCACGATGCACCCGCTACCGAAGGAGCGCGCTCGCGGTCCCGACCATGACACGGGTGCCATCGCGCCGTTCGACCCAGGTATCGCAGTGCACCCGCACGCGGGTCGTGCCGTCAGCCTGTTCCTCGAGGGTCAGGCCGGTGACCCGCCCCTTGCCCGTCGTGAAATCGGCAGGATAGACGGGCTTGATCATCTTGACGGCCATCTTGCCCCCCGCCACCCACCCTTCACCGAAGGCAGCGAGCATGATGCGATGGAGGATGGAGAAGATCTGCGGCGCCGACGCGACCGGTTCGGAAAGCCCCTCGCGCATCGCAGCCTCAGCGTCACTGTGGATGTTCTTCTCGGGCCACGCTTCCTTGACGATGTTGCCCTCGCCGTAGACGAGCTCGTGGCGCTTCGTGAAGAGGTCCAGGTTCCACTGCCGAGAGATCGACGGGAGCTCAGCGCCGAGTCTGATGGTGTCCCGCGTCCAGATTGCCAAGCTGTCCTCCTCCTCGGCCTAGCTGGGCCGTCCGCTATCAACGCCCTCACCACTGCGTGGCACGGTCCGTGGCAAGTAGTCGAGCACGTGCGTGCGTGCGGTGCGAAAGACGACCGCACCGGAGGCATCGCGTCCTTCCGCCTCGTACTTCACATACTCACGGTCACGCCTTATCCACTTGTCGCATATGCGGCCAGTGATGGTGATCTCTTCGCCGAAGAGAATGGGACGGATGAATTCCGACTCGAAGATGTAGAAGAGTCCGCGCACGTTGTACTTC
>JACQVT010000121.1 GCA_016209665.1 Planctomycetota bacterium
CGGCTGATGGTGCCGGAATATCGTTCGCCGTGGAAGTTCCCGAAGGAGTACGTTTAAGACCCGGGCCTTCGGCCCGGTGAGAAGTGAGAAGTGAGAAGTGAGAAGTGAGAAAGGCCACGGTGGATGGTGCCGTTTCCGCTTTCTGACTCCTGGCTTCGCACTTCTAACTTCTCACTTCGTACTTCGGAGGGCATGCAATGCCCGAGAGAGTCTGGTCCGTCGCCGTGGTCGGTCCCGGCTGGGTGGCCGGGGCATACCTCGACGTCTTCCGCAAACGGGACGACGTGCGGGTGACGCACGTGGTCGGCTCTACGGTGGCCGGGGCCCGGGCGTTCGTCGAGGCGAACCGGCTCGATTGCGCCGTGCACGACAAGCTCGATGAGGCCCTGGCTGACCAGTCGCTCGACATCGTGGGCATCTTCACGCCGCATCACCTGCACGCCCCGCAGGCCATCGCCGCGGCCAGGGCCGGCAAGCACCTGATTGTCGAGAAACCGCTGTGTCTGACGCTGGCGGACCTGCGGGCCATGCGGGCGGCGGCGAAGGACGCCGGCGTCAAGTCGATCAGCGGATTCGTGCTGCGCTGGAACCCGCTGCTGAACATCATCCGGCAGAACATCACCGCCGGTACCCTCGGCGACGTCATCTTCGCCGAGGTCGACTACCTGCACGGCCTAGTCGGCAAGCCCTACACCAAGCCCTGGCACTGCTCGCGGCAGACCGGCGGCACCAGCCTGCTGCTCGGCGGCTGCCATGCCGTGGACGCCATCCGCTATCTGGTCGGCCAGCCGGTCGTCGAGGTTTCCGCGGTCTCCACCGGCCGCACCGGTGTACTCGAGTATCCCAGCACCGAGATCGCCCTGCTGAAGTTCGCCGACGGCTCGGCGGGCAAGGTCTCCTGCTGCCTCGAGTGCAACATGCCCTACGTGTTCAACGTGGAGGTGTTTGGAACCAAGGGGTGCTTCCGCAACAACCAGTTTGCCGGCGAGCTGTTCAAGGGCCAAACCGGCTTCGCCTCGTTCCCCACGATCATGCCCGACAGCGCCGACGTGACGCACCATCCGTTCGCGGGCGAGGTCGCCCTTTTCATCGACGGCCTGAACGCGGACCGCCGGCCGCTCCCCGACATCGAGGACGCCGCCGAAACCATCGAGATCTGCCTCGCCGCCGAGATGTCCGCCCGCCAGGGCCGACCGGTCGCACTGCCGCTGGCGTGACGTGCCCTGTCAGAGCCCCAAGCGCCAGCGCGGGGTTGCCTGGGATGCACAGGTCGCCGCCTTTGTCGGAGCAACCCGTCGCTTGCGCTCCGGGCTCTGACATGCATTGTGGTTGGCCACGTCGTGATTGCACGAGAGCCTGAGTGGCTCTACGCTTTCTGACATGTCCGAACCCCTCGCGTACTTCCTGACCTGGACATGCCATGGGACCTGGTTGCACGGCGACGAGCGCGGATCCGTCGACGATGAACACAGCGGCTGGGGCCAGCCACTCCTCGATCTCGATGAACCACGAGCGGGCCAGGAACGATCCCAGATGTCGGGTCAGCCTGTCACGCTGGACGAGCGACAACGCCAAGTTGTGCGGGAGACGATCGCTGCCCACTGCCGGATTCGCAACTGGGATCTGATCACCCTCAACGTCAGGACGAATCATGTCCACGTCGTTGTTGCCGCTCCAGGCACTGCCCCCGAGAAGGTTCTGGGCGAGTTCAAAGCCTGGGCCACTCGTCGACTTCGCGAGGCTGGCTTTGCACGTGCGAACGAGCGACTGTGGACGGAGCACGGCAGTACCCGCTACCTCTGGAACGAGGAGCGCCTGCGCGCCGCCATCAGCTACGTCGAGGACCAACAAGGGCCGGATCTGTCTGGAGTTCGCCTCCTGACACCAGCGCGTCAGAGCCCCAAGCGCCAGCGCGGGGTTGCATCGGGGACGCAAATCGCAACGGTCGTCGGAGCAACCCGTCGCTTGCGCTCCGGGCTCTGATTCCTGTGGACGAAGGGTACTGGGAACGCATCCGGCGCGTCAGAGCCCCAAGCGCCAGCGCGGGGTTGCATTC
>JACQVT010000134.1 GCA_016209665.1 Planctomycetota bacterium
CGAGATGATCGACGCCCTGAGCGTCCGAATCGAGAAGGAGCCGCGCCGCGCCGAGCTGTACCTGCAGCGCGGCGAGATGTACCGCGAGCACGGCGACTGGGACGGTGCGATGGCGGACTTCGAGCGGGCGGCCCGGCTTGACCCCGACTTGGCCGGGCTTGACCTCGCTCGCGGCCGGACGCTGCTGGATGCCGGCTGGGTGCAGTTCGCCGAGCTGGTCCTGACGAGCTACGTTGGAGGGTATCCCACGGACGCGAGGGGCCACGATCTGCTCGGTGAGGCCCTGGAACGCCGTGCCCGGTTCCTGCCCGCCGCCGCCGAGTTCGCCAAGGCGATCGAGACCGACCCGCAACCCACGCCGGAGCGGTACATCGCTCAGGCCCGGGCCCTGGCGGCCGCCGGCGAGGAGCACGTGCCCGAGGCGCTGGCGGCACTCGACGCGGGCATCCGGCGGCTGGGCAAGCCCATCGTCTCGGTGCAGGTGGTGGCGATCGACCTGGAGCTGCGCCGCCGAAACTACGACGCCGCCCTCGCCCGCGTACAGACGCTCGCCGACCAGTCGGCGCGCAAGGAGCAGTGGCACTTCCGACGCGGTGACGTTCTCCGCCGGGCCGGCCGCGCGGACGAGGCTCGCGAGGCGTATCGCCAAGCCCTCGCGGCCATTGACAAGCTCTCGCCCGCGCGGCGGCAGACGCCGTCGGTGCGGGAACTGGCTGCCAACGCCAGGGCGGCCCTGGAGGAACTGACGCCGGCGAGTGCCGCCACTCGACCCGCGCCATCGAAGGAACAAAGCGATGCGAACAAGTCGACCGCGCAGTCTGAAAGATAGTCGGCTTCTCCGTCCGTCCGCCGGGGGAGAAGGCGGGCAGGATGCCCGCCCCCCAAGAAGTGGGATTCCCTGTCCGCTCGTCACCGCCATGCTGGCGGGCGCGATCGCTTTTTCCGCTCGCGCGGCGACGCTGGTGTTCCAGGACGGCACCGGCGGGTACAGCGGCACCGTGGACACCTTCCTCATGCAGTCCGATCCGGGGACGTCCAAGGGCACGCTGATCACCGCGGAGTGGGACAGCGACGACCCGCCCGGGACCGGACAGGACAACGTGGCCCTGATCCGGTTCGACGGCATCTTCGGCACGGGTCCGAACCAGATCGCCCCCACCGACGAGATCACCTCGGCCACGCTCAGCTACGACGTGGTCAACAGCGGCAACAGCGGCAACATGTACGAGGCGGCCGTGGCCTGGACCGAGACCGCCACCTGGAACAACTACGGCGGTGACCCCGGGGTCCAGAGCGACGAATATGGGGCGCTCGTCGGCTCGACGGGCGGGGGGCTCGGTCCCCAGAGCATCAACGTCGTCGACGGCATCGCGGCCTGGGCGGTCAACCCGGCGGCCTACCGCGGCTGGATCATCCTGCCCGTCGGGACCGACGGCGTCGAGTTCCGTTCCCGCGAGGACCCCAACGCTGCGCTGCGGCCCAAGCTGACCGTGGTCGTCAACGAGGGCACCCCGCCGGTCCTCGTGACCCGCGGCCCGTACCTCCAGTTGGCCACCCCGCACTCGATGGTCGTCCGCTGGCGAACCGATCTGCCCTCCAACGGCACCGTTCGCTATGGGGCCAGCCCGGCCTCGCTGACCGGCACCGCGTCCAACCCCGCCATGACCACCGAGCATGAGATCAACGTGACCGGCCTGTCGCCCAACACGCTGTACTACTACTCCGTCGGAACGTCCGATGAGCCCCTGGCCGGTGGGACGCCCGCTCATTTCTTCTACACCCCGCCCGACGCCGGCACGCGGCAGGCGACGCGGATCTGGGCGATGGGCGACTTCGGCACCGCGAACAACAACGCCCGAGCCGTCCGCAACGCCTACTACGCCTACACCGGATCGACCTACACCGACCTTTGGCTGATGCTCGGCGACAACGCCTACAACAGCGGTACCGACTCTGAGTTTCAGTCGGCGGTGTTCAATACCTACCAGAGTATGCTCATCCAGACCGTGTTCTGGTCGACCCGCGGGAACCATGAGACCGATGCCGCAGTCTACTACAACCTGGTGACCAACCCGACCGGCGGCGAGGCGGGGGGCCTGGCCAGCGGAAGCGAAGCCTACTACTCGTTCGATTACGCCAATATCCACTTCGTCTGTCTGGATTCTTACGTCACCAACCGCTCGCCGGGCGGAGCCATGATGACCTGGCTGACCAACGACGTCGCCTCGACCAACCAGGACTGGATCATCGCGTTCTGGCACCACCCGCCCTACAGCAAGGGCACGCACAACTCGGACACCGAATCGAACCTGATCGACATGCGGCAGTACGCCCTGCCGATCCTCGAAGCGGGCGGGGTGGACCTCGTGCTGTGCGGGCACAGCCACAA
>JACQVT010000124.1 GCA_016209665.1 Planctomycetota bacterium
GGCCGGCGTATTGGGCCATGCTGGGCGCGCAGACGAATGTGTACTGCTGGAGCTTGGTCATTTCCTCGATCAAGAACGGCGGACCGGCGGCGTAGCCCAGCCGCCAGCCGGTCATGCCGTAGCTCTTGCCGAAGCCGCGGAGCAGCAGCGTGCGGTGGGGGGCGCAGGTCAACGGCGCCGGGCAGGGAGCGTCGTAGGTCAGGCGCTTGTAGATCTCGTCGACGAGGAGGATGACGTTGTGCCGCTCGGCCAGTTCAGCGGCTTGGCGGAGTTCCTCGGCATCAAGCACAACACCCGTGGGATTGCTCGGCGTGGCGACTACGATCAGCTTGGTCCGATGGGTGATGGCAGCCTCAAATCGATCAAGTATAAACCTGAAATCTGGGTAGGTGTCAATGAGTATTGGAACGCCGCCGACGAGGCGTACAGCATGTTTGTAGATAACGAAGTAGGGGTCGCCGAGGACCACTTCGTCGCCGGGGTCGAGCAGAGCCATCAGGGCGAGCAGGATCCCGCCGGACACGCCGGACGTGATCAGGACCGGCGGCGAGCAGCCGTTTTCCGCCTGCAAATCCGCGGCGATGCGTTCCCGCAGGGCGGGGATGCCCTGGGTCACGGTGTAGCCGTTGCGTCGGTCCTGGATGGCGTCAATAGCGGCCTGCCGGACCGACGCGGGAACATCATAGTCCGGCTGGCCGATGGAAAAGTTGATGGGGTCCTCGAGCTTCGCCGCGAGGTCGAACACCTTGCGAATGCCGCTGGCGTCGACGCCGCGGCTGCGGGCGGACAGAAAACGCTCGGGACGCAGATCGGGCATTTCAGCAGGCCTGTCGTACCGGATCCGTGACAGAATCGGCGGTAGGGGGCAGGACCAAGGCAGCTCGTGGCCGTTCCTCCGCCGCCCGCCAAGAGAGGATGCGCCAACCAGTTGACGCGGTCCTCTGGAACGATCGTCACTTCTTCGCGGGAGCGGCGGGAGCGGCTGAGGCCGCGGCCGCAGCGGCAGTGCCCTCAGCGCCCTCTTCCTTCTTCTTGGTCTTCTTGCCGACCTTCAGGTTGCGGTTGGCGACCTTGGGCAGGCCGAAAGGGCTCTTGCCTTCCTCCCAGCTTTCCTGGTCCTTGAGCCGTGCGATCCGTTCCGCCCGAGTCAGGACGTTGCGGTGGCGGGTCAGTGCGTTGGCGGCCTTGAGCGAGCGATCCATGGACATAAAGCACGTTACCTCTTCTGGATGAGCGGGCTGGCAAAACCGTATACGGTCAGGCCGGCCTGGCCCAATTCCTTTCGACAATCCTTACCGAGGGCTTTGACCTGGGCGGCCAACCGTTCGCATTGGTCGCGCTGGCCGGCGACGCTGAAATCGAAGCCGGCCCGGGACACCAGGCACAGGTCGTTGTCCTTCGTCTGGTACAACATGGTCTGAATACCGTGAGTCGAGGCGAGCCACTGTTGCACGTGCTCGGCTGATTTTCGATGTCCAGCGTTATAGGTATCCAAGACCACATAGTGGAGTCCGGGCGTGAGTCCCTCGCTCTGGCCGGCGGCGGTGGTGCCCCCGGTGCGGGCGGTGGCCTCGCCGCCGCTGCCCGTTGGTGGCGGGCCCATCCGGTCGGGCGATTCGAGGACGGACGGATTCGGCTTGCCGGCCAAGACGTCCGAGAGCGAATCGTTCGCGCCCTGGCCGACGGCGGGGCCGCTGAATCCCCGGCCCAACTGGAAGCCGACGATCAACAGGACAAGGAGGATGCCGCCGACCACGCTCGCCTGGACCGGGTTGAGCGAAATCCGCACCAGGCCGGACTCCACGCGAAAAACCGGCGGTCGAGGCTGCTCTTCGGGCGGCCCCAGCAGCACTTGTGATTCGCTCGCCGAGACCGGCTCCGTGGCGGCCGGCCAATTTGGAGCGTCGGGCCGGCTGGCGGTTGGCGGCTGGGCAGGCTCGGTCGCCGTCGGGGGCATTGCGGGGGTTTCGGCCGCCCGAGCCGGCGGCTGCTCCGATGCAGTGCCCAGACGCTTCCACCATTTCGGCACGCTCAGCTTGCTGGCATTCCGCTGCCTGTTGATCACTTCGAACAGGGCGGGGGAGTATTTCGATTTGGCCACGGGCCACCTCCGGACCAGTTACCGGGCGGGAGTCGCCATCCATGACGTCTGCCCGACCCGGACCCCATAGGATAGCGTTTTTCCGGCCGGGTTCAACCTCGCTGAGCCCCCCCACCAGACGTCCCATAATGCATGTTATGTTGCGTTGGGCGTTGTTGGGGCGAAATGGGGCTTGGCCGGCTACGGTGCATCCAGGATCACGGCCGCCACGTGGCCGCCGAACGCCAGGGATGTCTTGAGGATTGGACCGGGGCCGATCCGGGTCGGCTGTGTCGGCAGGTACAGCGGACCAAGCAGCGGGTCCGGCTCGGTCAGCGTGGCATTGGGCGGCAGGAGTCGATCCGCGACCGCCCGCACCGATAAGGCCAACTCCACCGCGCCGGCGGCGCCCAGGAGGTGGCCCAGTGCGCCTTTGAACGACACGGCAGGCACCTCAGCGGCCCGGTCCGAGCAGGCGGCACGGATGGCGGCGGCCTCGACGAGGTCGTTGGTGACGGTTCCGGTTCCGTGGGCCTGGATGGCGGTCAGATCCGCGGGCGAGATACCCGCGTCGGCGCACGCTCGTCGAATCGTCCGGGCCAGGGGGGTTCCATCCGGGCTGAGCTGAGCCAGACCCGCGGGATCGGTGCCGGCGGCGCAGCCGCGGATTCTCGCGAGCGGCCGGACTCCGCGACGGCGGACGGAGGCGGCGGTTTCGAGCACCAGGACGGCGGCCCCCTCGCCGATGGCGAAACCGCGGCGCTGGCGGTCGAATGGCCGGCACGCCCAGGCGGCCCCCCGCACCGCATCGACCGGCGCCAGCACGCCCATCTGTCGAAACGCCGCGAACCACAACGGGTGCAGCGAAGCGTCGCTGCTGCCGGCGATGGCGGCGTCGGCCCGCCCGTCGCGGAGGTGCTGAACGGCCCGGATGACGGCCAGCGTGCCGGTGGCGCAGGCGGCCACGGTGGCGTGGGCTCCGCCGGTGACGCCGAAACGGTCCGCAAGATGGCGGGCGGGCGCGTCGGGACTAACACTATAAACCAGGTAAAGAAGGTTTATACCTCCATTTAGATCTTCAAGGTTGTAGTTCCCTATGGAGGTAATAGATCCACGATTAGAGTCTATAGGAGTGTTTTGGGGGTAGAGGCTTTTTAATCTTAGAGGAGTTTTATAACTCTTTTCAGAGCTAATAGGCAGTATGCGGGCGAGCCGGGCGAAGGTCAGGACGCCGCCCTTGCTGGTGCCGAAGGAAACGAAGCCGCGGGCGGAATCGACGGGTGGATGGTCATGGCCGAGCCAGTCGGCCTGGGCGAGGGCTTCATCGCCGGCGGCGACGGCGAGCTGGCAGACGCGATCGGCGGCCTGGAGGCCGGCGGGTGGGGCGAACCCGGGCACCGCGCCGGCGGGCGCTACCCCCCCACCGGTGATTTCGGGGTCGGTCGCTTCGGCAACAAACCGGTCGCCGGCGGCCAGGCCCCGCCAACCCGGCTCGACGCCGCATCCGGCGGGCGAGACGATGCCGATTCCGGTGACGTAAATGGCTTCGGACATGGTCAGCCGACGGCGGCGACGACGGGCAGGGGAATACGACGGGCCGCAGCCCGATGACCGGTGGTCGCCGAGTGAGCCTGTGGCCCCCCTACCGTTGCGGCCCCGTCGCCGTAGCCCTCCAGGACCAGGCCGAGGTCGCGGACCATTTGGCGGTCCTCCTCGGCGGGCCGGCCATAGGTGGTCAGGTAGTTGCCGATGAGGAAGCTGTCGGCGCCGGCGTAAAAAATCCAGCTCTGCAGGTCGCGGAGGTTGCGTTCGCGGCCGCCGGCGATTTTGATCTCCTGCCGCGGCAGGCAGAATCGGTACACGGCGATGATTTTGAGGCACTCCATCGGTTCGAGGGGGTCGCTGCCCTCCAGCGGCGTGCCGTCGATGGGGATCAGGAAGTTGATGGGCACGACGTCGACGTCCAGGTCGCGCAGCTCGAACGCCAGGTCGAGCCGGTCGGTCCAGGTCTCGCCCATGCCGAAGAGAGCCCCGCTACAAACGCTAACGCCGGCCGCCTTGAGGTGCCGCAGGGTTCCGAGGCGTTCGTCGTAGCTGTGGGTCTTGATGATGTTGGGGAAGTGGCGGCGGGAAGTCTGGAGGTTGTGGTTGTATCGCTGCACGCCGAAGCGGGCGAGCCGGCGGGCCTGGTCGCCGTCGAGGATGCCCATCGACGCGCAGGTGCGCGTCAGGCCCTTCTCGCGGATTCGCTGGGCGACGCGGCCCCAGTGGTCGATCTCCTGATCGGTCGGGCCGTAGCCGCTGTTGACGATGCCGAAGGAGTCGGCGCCGCTGGCGGCCGCCTCCATCGCCGCCTGGACCACTTGGTCGGGATCGAGGATCGTCAGGCCCCGGACGTGGGTCTTGAAATGGGCCGACTGGCTGCAGAAGCCGCAATCCTCGCTGCAGCGGCCCGTCTTGGCCGAGACGATGCTGCAGCAGCGGACGGCGCTGCCCACGAAATGTTCGCGAATGCGGGTGGCGCCGCGAAACAGGTCGTGCAGCCAGGGCTGTTCCAGGCCGGCGAGCCACTCCGCCTGCGAGCGACGGATCGGTTCACCCGCGATCACCTGATCGGCCAGGGCCGCGATTTGTTGTGGGAACATCTTCCACCTTCCATGCCAACAGAGAACGGCCGCCGGACGCCGGGCAGTGGCAAACCCACTCCAAACCCCGAAATCCGACCGGCTGGAAGCCCGTCCCACACGGGTTTGGGGACAGGCTAACTCCACAGTCCGACCGACCCGGTCGCCCGCTTCGGGACTACCGTTCACGCCGAGGAGCCGCCGGCCGCGGTTGGCCCACCCGCTGCAGCGGCGCGAGGTCCAGTTGCTGGACGAGTTCAATCTGGCCGGCGGCCACGTTGAACCCGTAGACGTTCATCCTTTGCTGGGCGGCCTCCACCACGAGCAGGAGTTCCGCGGTGTCATCCAGTTGGGCGGCGGAGACGATATAGTCTCCCGACCGCTCGTTCTGGCCAAGAGCCAGGGCCTGCTGAGGGGCGACGTTCTGGATGATGAGCAATGCCGCGAACAGGATGACCGTCGTCACGCTCAGCACGCCAATCGCGAAGTCTTTGGTCGTCATCTGCGTCCTCACGCGGGCGGTTGCAGCCCACCTCGTGTCCTTCGAGCATCAAGCCGCCGCTATCCGCCGAAATCCCGGACGAGGTCTCGGGTGTGCAGGTGCGTCACGCGTATGGGATCACCCGCCGCCCGCGGGAACGTCGAGCGGAAGGCGTGCAACTGCCGGGTCCGCAGATCGAGCAGGTAGATGGCGTCGTTGCTCTGTTCCGCGCGGGCGCACACCAGGATGTACTCGCCGCTTCGGGCCAGGGCCTGGGCGAGGGCCTGGGGCGGGGTGTACGAACCCAGCATCAGGACCGCGAGCAGGAACAGGTTCAGGCCCACGAGCAGAATGATCGCGATTCGTTTGGTCACTCGACTGTCCCTCCCCGGATTGGGGATCAGCGGTGGTCGCTACTCCAGCTTGGACCGCTTGGCGGGCTTGAAGGCCACGACGAGACACGCCACGACAAAGATGGCGGTGATCAACCACAGGATGCCGGTCGACTTGTCGTCGCCGGCGCGGGAGGAGGGGTCCACCTTCAATTGCTGGGCCCACACGTGTCCGGCCGTCATCAGTATGCCCACCATCCACGAGATCAATCGCATCAGGCGTCTCCCGTGCGTGCAGATGAAGGCGGGCAAGGATGCCCGCCCCCCAATCCGCGCCGGCCACCATTATAACTGCCCCCCCCGAACGGTAAAGATGCGACGGCGAGTGGCCAGCGGGGACAGCAATTGCTCGCGACTGGGGTGGGGAAGAAGAACGCGGGCAAGGATGCCCACCCCCCAAATCGGCGCCGAAGAAGAAGGCGGGCAGGGATGCCCGCTCCCCAAGACTGTCGGCACTTGGCCACACGTTCACGCGCAGAAGCTGCCGACAGGATGGGCGATGTCCTGGAAGACCCGACGGGGGACGGTGACGGTCCCCCACCGCGTCGATCGCCGGCGGCAGTGTCGCCGGTAGTCGTCCAGGGTGACGGTGAGGAAGGCGTAGAGCGATCCCAGGTAGCCGTGGGGTCGTCCGGTGGGCCAGCGGTCGGCGGGGCCCTGGAGGAGATACGCGAAGACAAAGCGGGCCTCGAAATCGCTGCCGAAGACGGCCTGCCAGTCGGCCAGGCCGGTCACGTCGTCGTTGGTCACCCAGTTCTCCCAGTAGCGGGCGGTGCGGCGGCCGTTGTCGGTGAAATAGGGGAACCGACGGCCCTTGACGTCGACGATCCAGTGGCAGTTCTCGGCCGGGTAGACCAGAAAGTCAAAGGACTTGATCTTGCTGCCGGAGAAGATGACCTTGCGGGTCTCGTCCACCGGGACGTAAGGCACGGCACGTCGGCCGAGATAATCCTCGAAGGCGGCCTCATAGTGCAGATGTCGTTTCATGTCGGTGTCGCAAGGTTGCGCCCCCCGTGGGACCGGCCGACAGTCAAAGACCGCACGACGGGTGATCAGACGGCAGGCCATTGTAGCGGGTCGGCCAGGAACGCGTCGAGGGCGAGTTCGATCTGGCGTCCGCTCTGAAGGTCTTTGACGCTCACGACGCGGCGTTCGGCGTACTCCTGCCCGACGATGACGGCGCGGGTGGCGCGGCAGGCGCTGGCGGCCTTGAGCTGCTTGCCGACCGATTGTCGCCGATAGCTGAACTCCGCCCGGTACCCCCCCTGCCGCAGCCGGCCGGCCAACTCCAGCACGGTGGAGAAGAACTCCG
Organism: Planctomycetota bacterium; assembly: GCA_016209665.1. Lineage (GTDB taxonomy): Bacteria > Planctomycetota > Phycisphaerae > UBA1845 > PWPN01 > JACQVT01. Next base: position 6,890 of record JACQVT010000124.1, read on the forward strand.
CCGCGGCGTCAATGAGATACAGGTCCACCCCGGGCGGGCCGGCCAAGTCGGTGGGCAGTCGGCCCAGCTCGCGGAGCAGCACCTCGATGACCACGTCGGACGAGCCGAAACCCACGCCGGTCATCGGCGGGCCGCCCAGGACCTCGAGGAGTTGGTCGTATCGGCCGCCGCCGCAGATGGCCCGTTGCATCTCACCCTTGCCGAAGGCCTCGAAGACCACTCCGGTGTAGTAGGCCAGCCCCCGCACGACGCCCATGTCGAAGACACAATACTCGCCGATACCCATCCGGCCCAGCAGCGAGAAC
>JACQVT010000125.1 GCA_016209665.1 Planctomycetota bacterium
ATTTTAGCGTCACAACTCAGTAACTTGGCCCAGCCGTCAGAGTCCACCTCGACCAGCCCTGCAGGCCTGAAAAGCCCGGACCCGTGATCAGGAGGGTATTGTAACTTTTTTCTTGCACGATAACATACTTGATGTTAAAGTGCAGACCAAGCGATACTAAAGCCATGAGGACTCAGACAAACACGCTCGTGCGGTACATCCAGGAAACACTGGGCCTGGACCTGCATCCGGTTCCCTGGGCCGGCCAGGCCCGCCTGCCCTTCCTGCTCCGGGACCGTTACCGGTGCTACCGGGTTGAGATTCTTGACGCTGCATGTCTCTTGATGATGGATGCTGGCGACGAAGAGCAGTCGCCCGCGACCATCCGCAAGCACATGGAAAACTTGCAAGCCCACGCGGGCGGCCTAGTGATTTACGTCCGAGAGCGGGTGACGGGCTACAACCGCAAGCGGCTGATCGAGCATAAGGTGCCGTTCGTGATCCCGGGCAACCAGATGTACCTGCCCATGCTCGGCATTGATCTGCGCGAGCACTTCGTGAAGCTTCGCTCGCAACCCGCGGAGTTCAGCCCTTCTGCCCAGGTGGTAGTCATCTACTGGCTGCTCTCCGGAAAAGATGAGGTCCTCACACCCTCGGCCATGGCCGAACGCCTTAAGTATTCGCCGATGACCATGACGCGGGCATTCAATGAACTGGAAGAGACCCGCCTGGGCAAATTCACCACGCGAGGCCGCGAACGGTGCGTCGTGTTCTCCGCGCCCAAACGCGAACTCTGGTTGAAGGCCCAACCGTTCCTGAGGAGCCCGGTCAGAAGGCGTCATCATGTAAGGACGTCGTACGTGCCCGGACCCGGCGTACGCGCCGGCCTGACGGCATTGGCCCAGTACACCATGTTGGCCGAACCTGCCAGGCCGGTGTTTGCGGTGCGAGGCAGGGAGTGGGCGAGGATCAGGCCACACCACGAAGCACATCTCGTGCCGGCACAGGAACCACAAGCCACCGAGATCGAGATCTGGAGCTACGATCCAAGCCTGTTCGCGGAAAATGGCCTGGCAGATCGGCTTTCGCTGTACCTGTCGCTGAAAGGTAGCCAGGATGAGCGTGTCGAGGCGGCACTCGAAGAGATGCTGGAGAGATTGAGATGGTGAAGGGACTCGACGTCTTTCGTGAGCATTTCCGCGCGTACTCCGACCAGTACATCTTGATCGGTGGAACCGCCTGCGATCTGGCGATGACCGAAGTCGGAGACAACTTCCGAGCCACCAAGGATCTTGACATCGTGCTGTGCGTCGAGGCACTGGACGCGGCCTTCGTGAAGGCGTTTTGGGACTTCGTCCGCTCGGGTGGATACAACCGCCGGGAAAAGGCGAGCGGCCAGAGAAGGTTCTACAGGTTCCAGAAACCCAGCGAAGAGAATTACCCGGCCATGCTGGAGTTGTTCTCGCGCAAGCCGGACGTGCTGTCGCTGGCTGAAGGCAGTGAACTCACGCCGATACCGATGGATGAGGAGGTGTCGAGCCTGTCGGCCATTCTTCTGGATGACGGTTATTACCAGTTTCTTTCTTCAGGTGCGAAGGAGAAGGACGGTCTGCGGTTCGTTGGACCCGAGCGCTTGATCCCGTTGAAGGCACGGGCCTGGATGGATCTCACGAAACGCAAGGGGCACGGGGAAGCTGTTGACGAAAAGGACATCAAGAAGCACAAGAACGATGTGTTCAGGTTGTACAGGATCATTGCTCCGGCATTCGGAAGCGAGGTCCCAGAACTGGTTCGTGGGGACATGGACACCTTCCTCACGCGGATGCAAGACGAGAACATCGATCTGAACGCTCTGGGCCTCGGAAACGCAAAGAAGAAGGACATATTGGCCGATCTGCGAAAGATCTATTGCGGTGGCTGAAGCGCCCCGGCCCCCGGCCGGCCGGCCGGTCGAGCAACCTGCCGGCCACCGTCTGTCGTCCTCCGCGCATGAAGACGGCCGACCCACCGGGTCGGCCGTCGTGGCTTGCGGGGAGACTCGCGGCGGATATCTGTCTGCCGCGGAATCGATCGTCGCTGGCGGTTACGGCCGGCGGCGCCGGCACACCAGCGGCAGTCCGAGGGCCAGCAGGGCCAGCGACACCGGCTCGGGCGTAATGGTCCAGGTCGCGCCGATGATCGGACTCATGTACGTGGGGGTGCCGCCACTCGTGCTGGCCATGAAATCCAGCGGGAACCGCGTGTTCTGGTAGACGCCGAAACCCTGGCTGCCGGTGTCGGCGTTGGTCTCTTCCTTGAACGGCGAGGACTTGAGCCCGCCGTGATCGCTGTTCAGCCCGGTGTACATGGTGAAGCTGTTGCCGCCCAGGTTGATCACCTGGATCCGCGTGTAGGCGTTGAAGTGACTGTTGGTCGGCGTAAGTTGGCCGCTGCTGGTGCCGGGGCCCTGGATGCTGCCGGTGGGCACGAACAGCGTGCCATTGGCCGTGCCGGTCAGGCCCAGCCCGGGGACGCTGATGGTCCCCGTGAGGCTCATCGAGACAATCTCGATATCCACGCTCACGCCCGGAATCGCGTTCGTGTAGTTCGTGGTGCCCGCGCCGGACATGTCGATGTGCACGCCCTGCCCCGGGGCAATCAGGGCGAGCTGCGTGTCGATCTCCGCCCGGATGTTCCAGGTCCGGGTTCCATTGGTGTAGATGGCCAAAGCCGCCGGCGCGGTCAGGCCAACAGTGACGAGCAACACCAGGCCCGTAATGCAGAATTGTCGGATCATGGCTCCTCTCCTCACCGCGGCCGACAACCGCCCGGCTGCCGCCCGCGCCTACAACTCGTCGACGGACAGATATGAACCCAGGAAGGGGCACGCCCGGCTGTCCCTCCCGCCTCCATTGATAGCAGCCTAACCGGCCCGGCCGCCCGAGTCACCCCCGAATCGCTTCAATCACCCCAAAACGTTTGGCCCATGCTCGCGGCCGGGGTACGCGGGGGTCGAAGAACCCTGGGGCTTTGGCCCACCGGCGGTTACAATGGCCGCCGGTCCCGCCCGATGGGCGGGTCTCGCACCACGATGACCCCTAACCGCCCCCGCACCTGTACTGCTCTCGTTGCCGCCACATCGCCGCTGCTGGCGGCCGGCGTGTGCGGCGCGGGCTCCGCCGGGGCGGGCCGCGACGACATCCCCGCCTGGTGGCGGCAGACCCGCAGCATCTACTGCCCGTTCGATAACTCCGGGGCCGGGGCATCCCTGATGCAGTTCCAGGCGGGCGGCGGCATGACAGACCAGCTCACGAGTTTTCGAGAGCTGCCTCGCTTGTTGGACGATGCCCGCCGTCTCGGCAGCGACGTGATCTACCTCGTGGGCTACTGGCAAGGCGGCTATGAGGCCAAGGGCGACTACATCCCATATGAGGCCCTCGGCGGCGAGGCGGCGTTCCGCGAGGGCATCGAGGCTGTCCACCGCCGTAGCGGCCGACTCATCGTCTACCTGGAAGGCTTCATCATCTCGCGCAAGACCGATTTCGCCCGCCGCGTCGGACCGGCCTGGGCGATGATGGATGAGCACGGGCAGTTCTACCCCTACTTCCACACCGGCGAGCGGTTCTACCTCATGTATCCCGGCGAAGGGTCGGGCTGGACCGACCACATCGTCGGCGTGGCCGCCGACATGGCCCGCAAGTACCGCGTCGACGGCGTGCACCTCGACAGCTACGGCCTGCAGTGGGACTGGCGGGACCACCACCCTGCCCATCCCCGCGGCCAGGACCCCCACGCGTTCAACCAGGGCGCGATCAACCTGGTCCGCCGCATGAGGACCGAGATGCGCAAGCACAACCCCGAGGCGATCGTAATCCTCGAGGGGGCCGAGCACGTCGAACTGCTGGACGCCTGCGACGGGGCCCAGATCGAGAGCCTCGCCGTGCTCAAGACCAAGCCCTGGTGGCGGGAGCGGAAGTACCCGATCTACACCAGCGGGTTCGAGCTGGCCGAGATGAAGGCCATTCTCGACGAGGGCTACCATCTCGCCCTTTCCGCGTGGTGGCTCGATGCCCGGCCCGGCGGCAAGGACGAGGAGCGCCTACGGGCCACGACCGACAAGCGCAACCGCGTCGACCAGCTCAGGGCCCTCGCCCGCTACAATAATCTGCTGCTCGCCAACGGCATCGAGGCCCTGCCCGCAGGCTTCTCGAAGGAAATCAGCGACTCGATCGTCAAGCAGCTCGACCGGCTGAAATGGCAGGGGCAGTTCGTCAACCCACAACTGCGAGCTGCCGCGGACAAGGTGCTCGCCCTGTACCACCAGCACCGGGATCGCCTGACGCGAACGCCCGCCGACCAGCTCCGCGACTGGCTGCGGCAGGCCCCGCCGCCTCCGTGACAGTGGGGGGGGAGGATCTTTTCAGGACCAAGGCAACTTGTTGCCGTTCTTCCCGCCTTTCCGGGCGGAGGCGTCAACAAGTCGCCACGGCGACTCGACTGGGCGAGCTGACGCGGTCCTTTGGAGAGGAACAACTTCCGCCTGAACCCGCGGGCGTGTTCCGAACCGATGGACCTGACCTGGCTGGCCCAGCCACCAACAACCCGTTAGGCTGGAGCATAGGAGGTTGTCCATGAAACGGCTGACCCTATCGCGCAGGGCCGTGCTTCGGGCCGCCGGCGCCTGTGCCGTCTCCACGGCCATTGGCCGTGCTCTCGGTGCCGAACAGGCCGGCGGGACGATCCTGGAGTTCGAGTCGGCGCTGTTTGCGGCCCGCGAAGCCAAGTACCGCCACCCCAAGATCGACATCATCAACCAGGGCTTCCGTCCGGTCGGCGGGTCAGTCGCGGACTTCGGCGTGGCCGAGTTGGCCAAAAGGGTCCACTTCTACTACATCGAGCGGCGCCTGGCCGAGGGCACGCCTTTCTATCCCGGCCACGAAATCTACTTCGGCCATGCCTCAACGGGCGACCTGTTCGAGTGGGAGGTGCACGATCCGGTGCTGCTGGTGCGGCCGGGCACCTGGGAGGGGGCCCACGTCTGGGCCCCGTGCGTCGTGCGGCGGGGCGACGAATTCATCATGGCCTACACCGGCATTAACCGGCATATCTCGCAGGACATCGGCCTGGCGTCCAGCCGCGACCTGTTCGAGTGGAAGCGCTGGGACAGCAACCCCATCTCGCCTTGCAAGGGCCGGCCGTGGGCCGCCTGGAGCCCGGACCACATCTCCAGTTGCCGCGACCCCAGCCTCGTCGAGCATGAGGGCCGCTGGTACATGAACTACACCGCCAACACCAAGCAAGGCGCGTCCTGCATCGCCTTGGCCAGCACGACGGACTTTGCGACCTGGCAGGACTACGGGCCGATCTGCGTCGGGCCGGCCGGCGGCTACGAGATGCGGCTCAAGGGCGGCCACCCCCAGGGCAGCTTGGAGTCGGCCAACCTCTTCCACCGCCGCGGCAAATGGCATTTGACGGTCAAGGCCAAGGTCCGCGACGGCACCCAGTCCAACTGGATCATCGAGAGCGACCGGCCCGACCGGTTCGACTTCGCCGCCCGCCGCGAGTTCTGGCCCCACGGCTTCGGCATCGAGACCGTCCGCCGCCGCGGCGACCGCGAGCTGCTCGCCACGTTCTCCGGCGGCACCATCCGCTTCGGCGTGGTCGATTGGAGCCAGCCCTCGCCGACCGCCCACACGGTGGCCACGGCGGAGGAACTGCGGGAGTGGCAATGATCGGAGCACCTGAGCGTCGCCGGCAATTGCGACACTGCGTCAGATGCGGCGGAGACCGCGTTGTCCTCAGGCGCGTATCCGTCCGGTTGACAAACGGCAGACTCGTCAACGGGGTGGAGGCCGAGGTCTGCCTGGACTGTGGCGAGCGGTACTACGACTTGCCGGCCATGAACAAGCTTCAACCGACGTAGCCGCGGGCGCGACACATCCGGTTCACGACGCTCACAGCTTGCCGGCAGGCTTGATCGCGTCGCGGTTGCCGATGCGGACGACCTGCGGCGCGGGCAAGGTGTCGGTCCAGGCCACGCGATAGGCGATGCCCGGCAGCAGATCGAAGCAGTTGTCGGCCAGGGGCAGCTCCCCGTCCACGTCCAGACACACCCCCCAGGCGAACGGGTCGGACTTCAACGTCAACGCTCCGCTCTTGCGGGCGAGCGAAATTCGCGGCTCGACGAACTCCAAATCCTTGAATCGCTCGACGAACACCCGGTGCTGGGCCAACGTTCGGCCGCCTTCGCTCAGGACTGCGAACGCGCCGGACCGGAGGGGACTGAGCCTCGTCCACTCGCCGCGATTGAAGCGGGCCACGGGCGTCGAGGCGTTGGCGGGCAGCGTCACCGCTTGACGACGATCGACCGGCAGCCCGCCGGCGAGCAGGAACAGGCCGTACCGCAACTCGCCCGACCAGGGCGTCGGCGAATCGTTGACGCCGTACACGACGACTTCCTCGGGCTCGGCGACCACGACCACCGTCACCGGCTGGAACGCCCGCCGCACCGGGTGATACGCGAGCTTACGGCGGCGGTAGTAATCGACGATCGTCCAGCCGTGCGTGACGGGCCACGAGTCGTTGTACATCCAGAACACCGCCGCCGCGCTGCTGAACATCCGCCGCCGATAGTTGTTGATGAACTCGGTCAGCCCCTCGGCGTGCAGCAGGGCGCTGCAAAAGGCGTAGTCCTCCCACTCCATCGCCAGCGGGTCGCGGCCGAGCCACGTCCGGACGGTGTCGTAGGCTCGACCCAGGCGGCCGGGCCGTGAATCCGTGCAGGCGATCGGGTTATCGTGATGGTCCCAGCTCGCAGACAGGAGGTGCCGTTCGTTCTCGGGCAGGAACTGCCGAAGCGTGGCCGGCGGCGAAAGGCCCAGCACGCCGCCCTCGTTGGGAAACCGGTCCACGAACGTGCGGTACGCCCACAGATCGGCCCCGCCAGGTGCCAGGATACTGACGCCCCAGGGATGCTGGTCGCCCACCGTCGGATCGTTGGGCATCTTGTAGTCGGGCGACCACGGCGAACTCAGCCAGTGCACGGCGGCCGGGTTCTCCTCCCGGACGATCCTGGGGATGTCACGGTGGAACAGCGCATAGTGCGGATGGGCCCTCGGCTTGTCTTCGAAGCCCCACGCCCAATCGCCCCATTCGATCTCGTTGTTGCCGCACCAGACCACCAGCGACGGGTGATGGGCCAGCTCGCGGACGCCGTAGGTCACCTCGCGGCGGACCTCGGCCACGAACGCCGGATCGTCCCCGGGGTACTTCGAGCAGGCGAACAGGAAATCGTGCCACAGCAGCACGCCCATCTCGTCGCAGGCGTCGCACAACGCGTGGTCCGCGTAGATGCCTCCGCCCCACACCCGCAGGAGGTTGAAGTTGGCCTCGACGGCCATCCCGATGAGCTGCCGATAGCGCTGCGGCGTGACCGTGCTGTACATCAGGTCAGGGGGGACCCAGTTGCCGCCCTTGCAGAAGATCGGCCGGTTGTTGATCCGCAGGATGCAGTACCGCCCGGTCTCAGGATGCGGCGACTGATCGATCTCGACGCGGCGCACCCCGGTGCGGCGGGTGGCCTCCAGGCGCTGCCCTCCGCCCTCGATGGTTACGTCGATGGTATGCAGGAACTGTTCCCCGTGGCCGACGGGCCACCACAGGCGGGGCTGGTCGATCCGCAGCCTGAGTTCGAGGCGGTTCTCGCCGGGCTGGATGGTGACGGCGGCCGAGTGCTTGTGCGCCGTCCCGTGGACGGCCGCGCCGAAGACGGCCTCGACCGGCGTCGACCCCGTGCCCTCGACGGTCGCCCGCACGAACAGGGTGGCGGCGGCGAGGTCCGCGTCCGGCACCGCCAGCACGCTCACTTGATCGAGCCGTAGCGGCCTCGACCATTCCAGTCGCACGTCGCCCAGAATACCCACGTTCACCAGCCGCGGGTTCCAGTCCCAGCCGCACTGATACGCCGGCTTGCGGAGGAACACCCGGCGGGTCAACAACTCCATCGGGTGCGACCAGTACTCGCCGGCGGGTTTGTCCGCAGCGCTGTGCATCCCCGCGCTCAGCTTGACGACCAGCAGGTTCTCGCCCGCCCGGAGCTTGCCGCTCACGTTCAGGCGGGCCGGCCGATGGGCGTTGGCGTGCTGGCCGATCGGCTCGCCGTTCAGCCAGAATTCCGCCTCGTACTCCAGGCGGTCGAACACCAGCCACGCCGGCTCGCCAAGCGCCTCGGCCGGAGCGCTGAAGCAGTGCCGGTAGACCCAGAACTGCTCCTCGACCCAGCGGGCCTTCAGCGAGTTCATGCCGACATTGGGATCGTCGACCAGGCCGGCCTCCATGAGCACCTGGTGGATCGGCGCCGGCACCCTGGCCGGCAGCAACCGCCGGCCCCGCAACTCCGGGGCCGTGTAGTGGGCAGGGTCCATGAGGGGCAGCCCCTCCGCATAGGTCAGGCCCCAAGTGCCGTTGAGACTCATCGAACCGGCCATGCTCGTGCGTACTCCGTCTCGGGCCGGCCCAGGTCGATCGCGTGGTGCCGCCACGGCCCGAAACAACATTCTACATGATTGAACGAGAAAATGCTCGCCTCAAGTCAGGTGTCCGGACCGAAATTGGGCCTAGTGAACCGATTTAACAGCTCATTGCCCGCAGGTCGGAGGTACCGCAAGCCCGGGGCCGCCGTAGCAGGCATGGAAGGCGTCGAAGTCGGCGGAGTCGATGGTACCGCTGCCGTCGCGGTCGAAACACGCGCAGCCGGCGGTATAAGGCTCCTCCCCGGAATAACAGAGCTGCAAGTCGGCGAAATCGGTCTGGTCCACGTCGCCGTCGCGGTCACTATCGGCGAAGGGAACGGGACAGTTGACGCCGATCACGTTGACGGTCACCTGGATGGTATCGTCGCCGTCGAGCGAGCCGGTGCCCGCCCCCTGGTTGGTCAGGTCGAGGTTGTCGATGGTGATCGTCCCGGTCTTGACGCCGGCTGTGGCCGTGGTATCGGCCGGCAGACCTACCGCCAGCACCCGGCTCCCCGCGTTGTGGCCGAAGGCGTTGTTCCGGCCGGCAACGTCGCAGGTGGCGATGCCCGAGACCGTGGCCGCGTAATAGGTCGGGGCCGTACCCGCCTTGTTCAGCGTGACGCCCTGCGGGGCAGGCAACGCCGCCCCGACCGCCAGCGTGCCGAAATCAATCAACAGCGAGGACGCTCCGTCCGCCGGCAGTGAGGCCCCGACGTACAGCGTGCTGTCGTTGGGAGCCTCGCCGAAGATCGCCCACACATACTCGGGATGATCGATGAACGGGTTGCGGTTGCCCTGGTAATACGCCGGATTGTCGACGCTGCTGAACAGCAGATGGTTGCGCCGCTGCTCGAACGCCGACGGCACGTCCTGGTAGTGCCACACCAGCAAGGCGGCCTTGTCCCCGAGTTGGTTCGTCCCGTTCAGCCCGTTGGTCAACTCCAGGTCGAAGGTGTTGGGCTCGCCGCCGTCGTACCGGACGGCCATGTAGAAGCCCACCCGGGCCACGTCCCCGGTGTCGTTCCCGACGTCGGGGTTGCCGGGACGGTCGGCGTCGCCGGGATACCAGTACGAGCCCACGTGGCCGTAGGTGCCGGAACTGCTCGGCGTGCCGAACGGATTGTTGCCCCGCGACGAGTTGATGCTGGGGTTGCACCCCGTCAGTTGGAACATGTCGCTGTAGTCCGGCCCGCTGCTGCCCAGGCCGATGCTGTCGGGCCAGCGGTGCTCGCGGTTCCAGGTAGCGCCGCTGTCCCAGGCGCCGGGCACCGAGGCCCCGTTGTAGGCCAAAATGATGTTGCCTGGCTGGTCGGGGTCGCCGTCCACGATCGGCAGGGCCTGGCGTGCCTGGTCATACGTTCGCACGCGGTGACCGTAGCCGTTGGGCACGAACGTCCCGCCCGGACCCGTCCGCGAGTTCCAGTAGTCCGACGAGATGATCAGGTGCAACTCGCTCTTGAGCGTGGCGACGCTGCCGGTAACGGTGCCGTAGTAGTCCTCGGGCGGCGCGTACTGGGCATACTGCGCCCGCGCCGACCCGGCCAACCCGATCAGACAGAATACGAAGCCCAACCACCTGGCTGCCCACCCATTGCCGGCGATCGTGCCCCGACGGTAAACGGACATCCCTTGCCCCTCGCGCCGGTCGAGGTGAGAAGACCCAGCCCTGCACCCGTGTGGTTTGGCTGCTTCCCCGACTCACTGTGTGCGCGATTGTACCGTGCGACCCGCGCGGCACACAAGCGCAGCGGCGGGGGATGAGGGATGAGGGATGAGGGATGAGGGATGGATGAGGGATGGATGAGGAATGCGCGGCGATGAACGCCGCGGCTCGCACAGTCTGTCTCCGTTCTCCATTCTCCATTCTCAATTCAACTCGCCGCCGCCTCCAGTTGCCGTTTCCGGCCCCGGACAAGCTGTTTCTTCTCCTCCGGCATGTCGGGCTCGGCCAACAAAACGTCGCAGCCTTCGACGAAGAAGTCCAGCCCGAACGCCGTGTCCCAGACGCGCTCGGCCGGCGGGCGGCTGGCGACCATCTTGAGGAACCCCTCGAACTCACAGAAGTAGCTGCCGTAAATGTGGAACGAGTCGGCGACGTGGCAGTACTCGCCCATCTCGACGCCGATGCGCTCGGCCATCTCCCGCTGCAGCTCGACGAAGGCGAACATGTTCATGAACGCGGCCTTGTAGGCGTCGTTGGACCGCATGTGCACGACCATGTTCAGCCGGTGGTCTTGGATGCGGAACCACATCCGCTGCAGGCAGGCCGGGTCGGTGATGCCCAGGTCCTCCCACACCTGCCACGTGACCGCCTGGGCCCGGCGGGTGTAGCCGCACTCCTTCAGCATCGCGACGCACTTGTCGATCTGGTTGAACCGCGTGAAGTCGCCCTTGCCGGCGGGCACGTCGTACTCGAACAGCCGCTGGTGGTACGTGTACTCCCACTTGCCCTCGGCCGGGTTGATCCAGTGGTCGTGCACGCCGTAGAGCACCTCCGCCCGGTACTTCTCGAGGTCCGGCAGTCCCCCCGGAAACGCCCGGTGAATCCGCGGCTCGGCCAGCGGCCTGGTCACATGGATCATGGCCACCACGTCGCGGCTGTTGGGGTCCGTCGGCTTGTCGTACTGCGTCGGGAACCGCTCGCCCTGCTCCCAGCAGGCCATCACCGCCCGCTCCCAGGCCATCGGCAGCGTCTCTTCCACCACGTGAATCGTCTTCATACGCACCTCCGTGCTCATGAGGACCGCGTCAACTTGTTGCCGTTCTGCTTGCGTCAACAAGTTGACGCGGTCCTGAGCAGCCGTCAGCCACAACGCCCCGCGTTCGTCGGATTCACTCCTCCCGAACCAGCCTGGTATCCGACGCAAACGGTGCCGCACTCGGGACAGATGCCCGAGGTATTCCCGGCGAGATTGTACCCGCAATGCTCGCAGAGTCCCGCCCACGGTCGCCCGCGACGAGCGTACCAGCCACGCGCAAATAACGCAGGGTAGATGAGAGACAACACGAGCGGGAGCCAGAGTCCCACAGAAATCTCGTCCAACTTGCGAAACACGCCGAATCCAGCCCACCCGCCAGAGAAACCCGCAATCCTGTCGCACAACTGGGGGGTCCCGATCTCGCGACGAGTCTCAAACAGGAAGAAGTTCCTCTCTCGTTTCCAATTCGGGTGCTGCCACATCAGGTCCGGATCGGCCGCCGACTCCACGGCAACCTCCAAGGCCCCCTTTCGCAAGCTCACCGCCAGGTCCACGTCTGGTCGACGAACAGTCTGCCTGGTTGTCGGACCTGCACCGATGAAGGTTCGCCCATTCAGTCTCGCCCAGATCAGTATGTCCCGATGATAGCTCGATGGCCACGCGACAGCCGTGGCCACCGTGAGGAGGAGACAAATCAGCAACATCGTCTTGCGGATCATGACTCGCCCAACGCCTGCCGCGAGGATTGAACAGACCCATCACTCCTTGAATTGCTCCCCTGCCTGAGACACACGACTCCGCATTCGGGACAGACTGCCGAGGTATTCCCAGCAAGATTGTACCCGCAGTGTTCGCAGAGTTCCTCTCGCAACCGCCCGCGACGGACGTGCCAGCCGCGCGCGAGTAAGCCAGGGTAGATGAGTAGCAACACCAGTGGGAGCCAGAGTCCAACAGAAACCTCTTTCAACTCGTGAAGAGGACCATAGTAGGTTTCCTCACCGGTGTAACCCACGAGCCTGTCGGACAGTTCGGGCGGTCCTATCCAGCGGCGGGTTCTGAACAAGATGAAACACCTCTCGCTTACAGGGGATGCCGTACCCGACCAGCTGACGTTATCGCGAATTACTGGAGACTCGCTGGCGAACTCCAGAACTCCTCTCCGCACGCTCACCGCCGTGTCCACATCGGACTGGTGAATGGTCTGCCTGGTCGTCGGACCCGCCCCGACAAAGACGCGTCCATCCAGTCTCGCCCAGATCAGTATGTCCCAACGATAACTCATTCCCCACAAAACTGGAGTGGCAATAGCGAGGACCGAACAAACCAGCAGCATCGCTTTTCGGATCATGGCTCGCTCAAAGTCTGCCGCGAGGATTGAACAGGAGCCTCACGCCTTGGTACGCTCCTCTGGCCGAGAACGGCGGCTCCGCACTCGGGGCAGACTCCCGAGGTATTCCCGGCGAGATTGTAGCCGCAATGCAGGCATAGTCCTCTGCTGGGTCGCCGGCGACGAATGAGCCAGGCCCTGAACGCCACCCCAGGATAGACCATAAACACCACGAACGGCCCCCATAGTCGTAGATCGAAGCCGGTCATTCGCCTGCCCTCGGTACGCCCGAGATTGACGGCAATCTCTCCACCGGAGAGGGAGAAGAAACGCAACAGGAGCAACTCCGTGTCACGGTTCTCCTTTGCTTTCGCGATGACCGCGGGAGGCGAGAATCTGAGGTAGGTGTACGTCGAATGCGAACGGTAGCGAATCGCCCCGCGATGGAGGGTCAGAGTCTTCTGCGGCGCCCTGAAAAAGACCATCTCGCCCGGAGAATTCGGGTCATCGCTCTTCAACCGCGCCAAGGGTTTTCGGGCGGCGTCGCCCAGATCGGTCCAACAGATGATGTCGTGATAATAGCTGAACACCCACAGCGCGGCGGTGCCAACCGCGAGGATAAGGCTCGCCAGAAACAAGCCCTTGCGCAACATGGTCGTCGCTCAGAACGGCGAAGCGGTCTGACGGTCCTGCTGGCCGGCGATGACGGCCGACAGCCAGTACCAGAATCGCCAGCGGCCCAGGTCCTTGCCCGCCGCTACCTGATTGCGAAGCGAGTTCGCCCGGCGGCGCAGGTCGTTCTTCTGCTCGTCCGTCAGGTCGCCCGCGTCCCAGTGCGCGAACAGCTCCGCGAACGCCTCGCCTTCATCCTCGGAACCCAGCACCTGGGCCAGCGTCTTTCGGCCCCATTGCCGCAGCGTGTCCTCGGGCCAGTGCACAAAATGCGAGAACGCCAGGTAGCTCAACGCCCACGGCACGTGCATGCTCGACACCTCGCCATGGATGCTCACGCCCTCCAGCCCCGCCCGATACGCCCGCAGGCAGCCCTCCTTGATCGTGCTGACGATGTTGACGTACCGCGGCACGTGCGACCACTGGCTGCCCTGATGGATGAAGCCCACGCTCCGCTTCGTCGGCGGCTTGACGTCCGCCGGCCAACCCTCGCTGGACAGCGCCTCTTCCGGCACGCCCTTGTCCAGGAACGTCGTCAGCGGCAGCGCCTTCTGCCGCACCATCGACGAGAGCGTCCACTGACACAGGCCGTCGGCCGGCAGCCGGTCCACCACCGCCGGCCGCTGGCACTCCATATACGCGTGCTTGAGCGTCTGGCCCGAGCCGGGCACGAAACCCTTGTACGTCGCCCAGGTGACGAACTTGTCCTTCAACTGCCCTTCGATCGCCCGCAGGGCCGGGTTGTAGCCGAGGTACTGGTGCCACCAGAACTCCGGCTCATCCTTGGGAGCCTGGGCCCGCTGCTCCCGACAGCGCGGGCAGTGGCACACGACGAAGTCACCGTTCTCCAGGTTCGCCCCGCCCACGGAAAACTCGCGGAACAGCCACCGCACGCCCTCTTGAAGCCAGTTCACGAATGCCGGGTGCGTCGGGCACACACCACCGTCCTGCGGCTTGCCGTTCTCGTCCAGGATTCGCGCATCCGGGTTTTTCCTGACGAACGTCTCGATGTTGTACGGGTGCTCGCCCTCGTAGTAGACGCCGCCGTACCAGTTCGTCCCCAGGCCGGGCTTGATCGCGATCCCCTTTGACGCGGCGTAGTCCGCCACCCGCTTGGCCGACTCGATGCCCCCGTGAGCATCGCGGAGGAACCCCCAGATGATAATGCCCTTGATGCCCAGCCCGGCGGCCATGTCCGTCAGGCGGCGGTAGTCCTCGATGTACGTCTCGGGCCGTTTGAGATACCGGTTGCCGCAGCCGAAGTTGAGCACGCCGGGATCGTCGAGCATCCAGTTGGTGCTGTGGTCCCACGTCCAGAAGTACGAATACGGCAGCGCCGGCTTGGGCCGCGACAGCTTCCAGATCGGGTATACCTGTCCGAGCGCGGCACGGCTGGAAAGAACCCCCGCCCCGGACGCCGACGGCTCCGCGGCCAAAGTCGCTCGATCGGCCAGTGCCGACCCCGCCAAAGCGGCGGCCAAGCCCTTCATCGCGTCTCGCCGGGTCGTGACTCCTCGTCGGTGTGCAGCCATGTCATGTCTCCTCCACGGCCCGGCTCGCAGGGCCCCACACGCGAAGGAACGCCTGCCTGCGATACAGGTCAGAGCGGTCGTCAACCGGCATTCTATGGCAGTTTCAGAAAAAATGTAGCGTCCGGCGCCCTCGCCGGACGTCTTCGGGTGCGTGACAGAATCGGCGGGGTATTTCAGAGCCCCGAGCGCAAGCGAGTGGGTCGTGTCTACCCGTCTGAAAAGCCTACGTCGGTGTCGCCGCCCAGACTGTCACGCACCCGACGTCTTCTCGGAGGTGCGGCGCAACGGCCGACGGGGGGCACCGGCCGCTACAGACAATGCTGAACCGCCGCAATGCGGGACGGGCTTGCTGTCGCAAGTCACGGGATCACGAAAGTGTCCGTGGGAAACAGAGGGATCTCCGTGCCCTGGTAGTGCAGGAGCCTGCCGGCCCGGTAGATGTTGTCGTGGTCGACGCCGACGGTCGGCTGCTGGAACCAGCCGGCCGAGCCGGTCACGTACACCACGCACTGGCCCGTCCCGCCGTGGGCGGGCGAGTTCCCGCTGTTCTCGTCGTAGGGGTTAAGCTGCACCACCGAGCGGCCGTTGAACAGCGGATTCGAGTCCCCCGCCAGGACCATGCCCCGCTGGAGCGACGCCGACCGCACCGGCTTGGGCACGTTCATGAACAGGTAGCTGTACGTCGTGTTGGCCGGCTCGGCGAAATCGTCGAAGTCACGGTAGCTGTCCGCCCGCATGGGCCGCCCGTTGGGGACCGCCGGGCAAACGAACACCATCGTGTCGCGGACGTACCCCTCCTTGACCAGCCTGTACATGTATGCGGTGTTGGAAAACCGCTGGACGTTCGGCACCCGCGTCGGCAGCCACGATCCGCCCGGCACGAACCCGGCATGGGCCAGTTGACCGTTGTTGGCCTCCGCGAATTCGCTCGCGCCGCCCCATACCTGCCGCAGGTTGTCCAGGCATCGGTTGCGCAAGGCGATGCTCTGGGCCTTGAAGTAGCCGGGCACGAAGATGCCGACGAACAGCGTGATGCACGCCGCGATCGCGATCAGCTCCCGCAAGGACAGCACCGGGCTGGCCGACAGGTCCTGGGCGGAACCCGCCGGCAATGCCGAGGCGGCCTTGTTGAACGGGTAGATCGCCGTCTGGGCCTGCACCCGGGCCAGAACGGCGTCGGCCAGGCCCGTCCGGGGCTGCGGCGTCGGGCAGCGGTCCAGGACCGACAGCACCTCGGTCAGACGCTTGTTCTTCTCGGCAAGGTCCGGCGAGGTATCGAGCGACTGACGCACCGCAGCGGCCTGCTCGGCTTCGAGCTGCTCCAGGTGCAAGTCCAATAAGAGGTACTCGATGGGTTCGCGAGTGTCCGTCATAACCCTATCCACACCTCAGTACGTCCGCCCGCTCCAGCTTCGCACCCCTCATCCACCCGACGAAAGCCCCAGTTAAGCCGCCCTCCCGCCCTTGCGATCGAGTGGGACCCGTCACACCCGATCCCGGGCCGCGCTCCGGTACGC